>JAUVSF010000007.1 GCA_030597245.1 Acidobacteriota bacterium | reverse complement strand
TGACAGTTACTACGAAGGATCGGCCGGGATTGTTCAGTGACTGATCGATTTTGTTTACAGCCTATTCAGGGTTGTTGAAATTTGCAGCAGCTGATCGAGCGCCGATCTCGTGTGATGGTCCAGGGATACCCCCGCATGGGTAGAACGGCTGAGGATCATGTGCATCTCGGTCCGCTTTATCCTCGGGCCTGAAAACAAACGAGTCACTCAGCAGGAAATTGATAATCGAGCAGGCCGCGATCGCAAGCAGATTGGCGACTAGAATTGGCATCTGGAAATGACCAACAGCCAGCTTCATAATAACGAGATTCCCCGTGAGGGACGTTGTTCCATTCGCCAAATGAAACCGAAATAGGCGGGAGATCAGTGCCCTGCGAGTCTTGGAGCGCTTGTCCTTCCATGTCCACAGCTCATGCCAGACAAAGTTGTGAAGGATTGCTCCTTCGACCGCCAACAGAGTAGCCAGTAGATAATGGATCTGGAGACCTTCGGTGAGTATGGCGAGAAGGAAGAGCTGTACAATCATTCACCCGCCTCCGACGACGTTGAATTTCACCCATCTTTTAAATTTCTCAAGCATTCGGTTCTATAACCTCCCAAATTCTGCCTCTTGGGCAGTCGAACCTATAGCAAACGGTGTTCCAAATCTGTAAGTCTTTTAGAATGAACAAACTTCCAGTTGAAACGCAAGGAAAGTCAGCGTTTTCTGCTGGAAATAGATGCGCTGCCTTATCTCCAAACAATTCTTGGTGAAGCTCGGAAGCTGCCGCGCACACTCCCACCCCAACTCTTGAACTGGAGTTTTGACTTTGAGTATGCTGTCAAACCATATGATAGTGTCGCTTTCACTCCTGCTGACACTCTTCGGTGCTCAACTCATTTCTGAGCTCCCTGTGAGACCTCTGTCTTTTGAAGCTGCCGCTTTCAAAGAGGCCTTCAATAATGCAGTTGATCAGCCCAGGCTTGTTGCGATCCTTTCTCCCACCTGAGGGCATTGTCTTCAGGCGGGTTCTGAAGTTCAGCAGATTCTTAATAAATACCCTCAAGCCAAGATCAAGGTCTTCGTGATGTGGGCGCCTTTCATGCAACGAGATAGCCAGTCGACGGCTCAGCGGGCGTCGGTCTATATGCCCGATCCGCGCGTTCAGCATTTCTGGGATTTATGGAGATACACTACACGAACCTTGTCTGCCCATCTCAACATTCCGTTCGGAGACGCCTGGGATATGTTCGCATTCTTTGAACCCCGTCTCACATGGAAAGAGGGGCTCCCCGAGCCGACGATGTGGATGCAGAATCGCAACCTGAAGGTGGGCATTCCCTACAGTCAAGAAGCGCTGGAAGAAGAGCTGAAGGCTTGGCTTGAATAGGCTGCGCTAGAAGTCCAGCTCCACCTTTCTGTAATCAGTCGGGATCCGGGGTGGGGTTACTGGACCTTCTTCGACACTTACTACTTCATCCACGGATCGGATCTCAGCGCCCGGCCGAAGCCGCAATGCAGCCTTGCATCATCTGCCAGGCATGACTGCGGCGGCTGAGCCCAGAACACCCAAAACACCCAGAATCCGCATATTTCCTAATTGGCACGCCTCGTGCAACTAGGAAGCAGCGTAATAAGGATAGCCCGGGAGAGCTGAGGTTTTCTCCCCCCATACAGCCGACTGCCATGACCCCGGGCCGATCCCCTTCGATGCAAAGCTCCAATCCCCAAGAACTCCTGAACCCAGGGATGCAAAGCTCCAAACCCCAAGACCCAAGACTCAAGCCCCAAGACCCCGAGACCATTTGCTATGATCTGGGCAGGTTTAACACATGGTAGCTCGGGGAGATCAACTGGAACTGGAGATTGATTCAGCGGCATACGAAGGAACTGCTGTCGCCCGCCTCGATGGCTTGGTGGTGTTTGTACCCTATGGCGTTCCTGGTGATCGAGTTCGAGCCACGATCACTCGGAAACGAAGAAAGTATGTTGAAGCTTCTATAGACGAAGTTGTCTCCGCATCGCCTCATCGGATTGAGCCTGAATGCCGACACTTCGGACTCTGCGGAGGGTGCAGGTTACAGAACGTCGAGTACGAACAGCAGCTTGAGATAAAACGGGAACTGGTCAAGGAGTTGTTGGAGCGTATCGGTGGGGTTCAAACTCCCGAGGTGAGACCAACAATTCCCTCACCTCGGCGATACCATTATCGAAACAAGATGGAGTTTTCGTTTGGAACCAGTCGCTGGCTCACTCGGGAGGAGATTGACAGTGGTGAAGAACTCCAGAAAGGGTTTGCTCTGGGGCTGCACATTCCCAAACGATTCGACAAAATCCTGGATCTTGAGGAGTGCCACCTCCAGCGACCGCCCAGTGCCGAAATAGTAAACCGGGTGCGGGAATATGTCGTCGAGAAAGGGTGGCCCGCGTACAATTCGCGAAGCCACGAAGGGTATCTGAGAAACCTAGCCATCCGAACCGGATCTCAAACCGGAGAAATCATGGTGAACCTGGTCACGGCATTCCACGAGCCGGAGCGGGTGGATGGCCTGACTTCTATGTTACTCGAGGCATTTCCGTCGATTTCGACGATCGTGAACAGCATTAACAGTACCCGTTCTCCAGTCGCGGTTGAAAAAGAGATCATCTGTCACGGGAGCGGGCAGATTTCGGAGCGGATTCAGGACTTGGCGTTTCGGATCAGCCCCACTTCTTTTTTTCAACCCAATGCATACCAGGCGGGAAACCTCTTTTCCGAGATCCTGCGCATGGCAGAGCCAATGCAGGATTCACTCGTTTATGACCTTTACTGCGGATTAGGTGCTATCAGCCTTTTTCTGGCCGGCGCATGTAGGGATGTGTTGGGAGTGGAGAATCATCACGAATCGGTTCGGATGGCTGCCGAAAATGCTGAACTGAATGGCATCGAGAACTGCAAGTTTGTTGCTGCCGATGCTGTTGAGGCTCTCACCCCGGAGTTCGTTCGGCGAAACGGAAAGCCGGACGTTCTTGTGCTGGATCCCCCCAGAGCCGGCCTCCACCCTGACGTGGCCAAGGGGCTGTTGAGAATGAAGCCGAAAAGGATTGTCTACACTAGCTGCAATCCTGCGACTCAGGCTCGGGACCTGAAGATCCTGGCCGGGGAGTATGAGATTCGAGCCGTTCAACCGGTAGACATGTTTCCTCAGACCTTTCACATCGAGTCAGTTGTTGCTCTGGAACTTGGCTAACCGGTAATCGGTAATCGGTAATCGGTTGTCGGTAATCGGGGTGACCTGGGGTTTGGTATCTTCATTCGTGCTCGGCCTGTCGCGCCGTAGCTCGAAGGGGGATGCTCGTGCTCTCGAACTTCGAACTTCCCCAAGACCCCCAAGTGATTTGGAGATCGAGTCACTTGACAAGCCACCTCCGAAAAACGTGAGAATCCTTACCAAGACCCAAGACCCAAGACCCAAGACCCAAGACCCAAGACCCAAGACAAACGGTCTACCACTGCCCGGCCAGAACAATTTTGCCGAAGTTCCGATTTTCTTCCATATAGGAATGGGCGGCCGACACGTCCTGCCACGGATAGACCCGATCGATCACAGGAGTCAGCTTTTCTTGCTCGAAAAGTGGCAGCACATTCTCAATCATGAGATGCGCGAGTTGTGTCTTTTCGGCCAAAGTTCGAAACCTCAAAACGGACCCCATAAGTCGAAGCCTCTTCCTCAGAATGACACTCAGGTCTACTTCAACTTTGCTGCCGGAAACGAGTCCGATGATTATCATTCTGCCGGTTGATCTTAGGACTTTGAGGTTGCCCTTCCAGTGAGCGGCTCCTACCAGATCTAAGATCGCATCCACTCCAGCATTGTCCGTCTGATGGAGCACTGCCTCCACAAAATCCGTGGTGCGATAATTGATGCCGACGTGTAGTCCGAGTTCCTTAGCTCTTGAGAGCTTTTCATTCGATCCTGCTGTTCCAACCATGGTAACGCCTGCTTCTCGGCTCAGTTGGACCGCGGCAGTCCCCACCCCGCTGCCCACCGCATGAATGAGGAGGCGTTCGCCCTGCTTCAGGTCAACTTGGCGAAAAAGGGCGTCATAGGCCGTTGCAAAGACCTCCGGTACTGCTGCTGCCTCCTCAAAAGACAGGTTACCTGGGATCGGCATTGCGGTGACCGCTGGAGTCACCACCAATTCCGCATAGCCCTCGCCGGGGAGGAGTCCCATTACGCGGTCCCCCGGTTTGAAACGGCATTCGGGCTCGCGTGATTCGAGGACCGTGCCGGAGAACTCGAGACCAGGTATGTCCGCACGAGTACCCGCAGGCGGAGGATAGATCCCTCGGCGCTGAAGGAGGTCAGCTCGGTTGAGCGACGTCGCTCTGACTTGAATCAGCAGCTCTCCATCAGAAGGTTGCGGGTCAGGAACTTCCCCGATTTTCAACACCGACGGAGGGCCTGGTTTGGTTATCAGGACGGCTTTCATCTCACGGAGAATGATACTCTTGCCAAGGGTGATTGAGAATGCATCTCGAAGGTTGTCCTCATCGTGATCGCGATAGGGAGCGTTTGAAACGACAGACCACTGTGTGTAAATTGTCAAGATCGGATTTAGGTTTTTAGAAATGGATATTCTTTCTTTCATCCGGCCCTCTCCGGAGCAGAAGATTCGGAAACTCCGCAAGAAGGTGAAGGAGCCTCACGGAGATGCTTCAGTGCGGCAGAATGCTGCTCAGCGGCTCTTCGAGATGGGAACCGAGCCTGCGATAAGGGCCCTGTTGGATCGTTTCACGATTAGCGTTTCCCCCTCGGTTCAGGACGATGCCGAAAAGCAGGAGGTATTCACCTGGTTGGTGAGCATGGGACATGACGCTGTGCCACCTCTGCGCTCCTTCCTGAAGAACGAGCGCGCGGTTTATTGGCCGGCTCGAACGCTCCGTGAGATTCTGGACAGTGACGAGGTGGCCCAACGCTTTGGTGAGATTCTCCATTTCCACTGGGAAAACCCCCCGGCAACAGCCTTCCCAAAGGCTCAGATCATCCGGTCTTTAGAGGGGGCTGTTTCGGAAAGTCTTGTGGAGACCGTACAGTTGTTCCTGGAAGACGAAGACGATGACGTTCGGTTGGCAGCCGTCGAATACCTTCTGGGGCAACCTGAAGAGGTAGCGCGAAAGTCGATTCTTGAATGTTATCTAGACTCTAAAGATCGACCTAGAGTCCGAATCCAGATCCTGGATCATTTGTCCGACAAGGGATGGAGCGTTCGCGGGTATCGACCGGCCGTTGAAGAGACGATTCCTGAAGGTTATGCCTTGACTCGGGAGGGAAGAGTCAGAAAGGTTGGTCTGTGAGGAACCGCCACCAGATCTTAAGGGTGCGTTGCCCAAGAGGGAATCCCACCCAAATCCGAGGCTCGAAGCTCGAAATTCGAAACGAATCTCAAGCTCAAGAGTTATTGCAACAGGACAGCAAATGTATTTAGCTTACTGGAAACTCAAGGAAAAACCGTTCGACAATACACCTGACCGGCGCTTCCTTTATCGATCCCCTAACCTTGAAGAGGCTTGGGGAAAGTTGCTGTGGGCCATTACGGGGGGAAAGTCTTGTGCCATGCTCAGTGGGGAGTATGGCTGTGGAAAGACGGTGCTGATGCGGGCGATAGCAGCGCAGCTGGAGCCGTCAAAGTTCAATGTGGCTCTGATCAACTATCCGCTGTTCGAGGGCAATGGTTTCTTACGGGACATTATCGTGCAGTTTGGCGACAGTCCTGCAGCTGAGGATCGCTCAGGGCTTTTTCATGAGCTTTCTCAGAAGCTCAAGGAAGCTTCGAGGTTGGGAAAAAGGAGTCTGCTAATCATCGATGAGGCGCAGGTGGTTGATGAACCTCAGGTTTTTGACGATTTGAGGTTGCTGGCAGATCTGCATCCTGAAGCGGGGGCTCTTCTAAGTGTGGTGCTGGTCGGTCAACCAGAGTTGAGAGAGTTGGTTAGCCGGTATCCACTGCTGGAGCAGCACATCTCGGTCCGTTGCCATCTGCATCGATTCGATCTGGAGCATACAGTTCGTTACGTATCTCATCGGCTGAGAGTGGCTGGAAGCCAGGCGGGCCTCTTCAGTGAGGAAGCTCTGGAGATAGTCCATCGCCATTCCGGGGGAATTCCTCGCCGGATCAATAACGTAGCGGACCTGTGCCTCCTGGAAGCGTGCCGCCGTCAGGCACAGGTGGTAGACGGCGCGATAGTCAACCATCTGCATTAGGGAGATCCCATGGACTTCAGAGGTCGCGATCTTCTGAGACGAGCCTCTCGTATCGACAGCCGTGATCGAGATGTTGATCATTCCGGTGATGCCTGTCGAAAAGTGGTTCTCGTGGAAGGTATTCCGGGCAAACTTCGAGGACTCGAAAAGGCCCTGGCACCCTTGGGCTTCGATGCGGTGACTGTTGGGAGCGAGGGCAACGCGCTGGAATTGATCGGCAGAGATCAGCCCTCTCTCGTGTTTTCGTCTATTGATCTGGAGGCAAAAGGGCTCGAGGGTTACGAGTTGTGTTATTGGGAGGGTGAGAAGCCTCCAGTACCTCTTGTCTATATCCGTGCCTCTGATAAAGCGGGTGACCTTCTGAAAGAGAAGGTGGCGCAGGCACTGAGTTTTCTCGGAAAAGGCCGGAAACAGGCTGCACCTTCGCTTGGGCCGGCCCGCGGTGAGTCCAGTGCTGGGCATGCCGAAGAGCCGGCCGAGGCAGAAATGTATGGCTCAACGCAGCTTCGACGGGAAGATACCGCTGAAGGCGAGCAGAGTGACGTCGGGAATTCTTCGGATGGGCATCTGGTTTTCTCGGAGTTTGCAGCCGCAGAGGACATCATCCGGGGTTTTCGAAAGGTGGGTCGAGAGGACATCGGGCTGGGGGGGCAGCGTGAAGGCCTCTTTGGAACCGCAGCTTTGGAAGAGCCAGGTGCGCTCTACGAATCCTTCGGGACCGAGCCGCCAAGACGCGAGATGCGAGAAGGCAGCGCTACACTGGAGGAGTTCCGCGAAGAGTTTCGTGCCAGGAGTGAACCCCGCCGCGAGTCGTCTGAGGAGGGAAGTCCCTACAAGAGCGTCGATCAGATTTTCGAGCAGTTTCTGAAGGTAGAACAGGAGGTCCGTTCCGAAGAAGAGGGCAGGACAGGTGAAGAAGAGGTTGAAACTCACGACGTTGAGCCCGGCGAGGAGCACGTTGAGACGAACGTTGTAACTGGGGGGAGCGCGTATCAGAGAGCTGCGGTCTATGTGCTCAAGTCAATTCGGGCGCTTAACGAAGGAGAATCTCCCGACCTGAGGTTGGGTGAGTCCCTGGTTGGGGAGCTTGTCTCGTCTCTCGCTCAAAGCAATGAGCTGTTGATGGCAGCCACGACCCGCGACCAGGAGTTCTCCGTCAGTGAGCACAGCGTGAATGTGACGATACTGTCTCTGAAGCTTGCTGGAACATTGGGATGGAACTCCGCCAAGGTTCAGCGTGTCGGCCTGGCAGCTTTGATTCACGAGATTGGGGTGACAAAACTCCCGGCAGGATTGACTCAGAACGAGTCCACGTTGGGTAACGACGAGTTGAGCTTGTTGCGGCGGCGGCCTGCTCTTACGGCGCAACTTCTAGCGGAGGTTCAGTCGGGGTACGATTGGTTGGCCGAAATCGCGGGACAAGTGTACGAGCGAGAAAACGGATCAGGGTTTCCGTTGGGTCTCAAGGGCAATGAAATATTAGAGGAAGCGAAGGTTATCGGTCTTGCCGACTTCTTCGAGGCGTGCATCCACAAGAGACCCTACCGTGTTCCGCTGACTGGTTATCAGACCTTATTTAAGCTGACCACAGATTACGCCGATTGTTTCGTAGATCGCATTGTTAAGGTCCTGATCAAAAGCTTCTCGCTGTACCCATATAACGAATGTGTTGTCCTGGATAGTGGCGAGATCGGCCGTGTTATTGACATCAACCCTGAGAAGCTCTCGAGACCAGTTGTTGAAATCCTCTTCGACGATGAGAATACCTTGACGGTTGAGCCGAGAACTGTGGACCTCGCTGTGGAACCCGAAAGATATATCGCGAAGGCAATTTCTATCCAGGCCCTGCCATTCTGAGGTAAGTCCCAAGTACCAACTCCCAATTCCCAAGCACCCAGCACCAAATCCCGAACAAGATGGACTTAATGAGTTCAATATCCCAACTCCCCCAAGACTTTTAACTGACCATACGTCAATAGGTTAGACAGGTCATGCCGTGAGATGTGAAATCTGGATTCGATTGGCATTGGTTCTTGGGAATTGGGAATTGAGAATTGGGATTTGGGAATTGGGATTTGGGTACTCCCTGCACCGCTTTAATCTGCGCTTTTTTCAGCCCTGTGTGCTATAAATCCGACTAGGTGTTAGTTTGTCCGTCTGAGCCGTGTTTGACCCCGCTTGGACGGTGAACCGCTTCTTTGGGGACGATACCTTACAGGAGTGATTTGCAATGTACCTCGAGTATTGGCGGCTCAAGGAAAAGCCTTTTGAGAATACCCCGGACCGGCGGTTCCTGTTTCCATCCGAGAATCACCGGGACGCACTCTTCAAGATGCTTTATGCCATTACCGGCGAGAAGGGGTGCGCCATGCTGAGTGGAGAGTATGGTTGTGGCAAGACCGTTCTCGTTCGTACCGTCGTCAACGAATTGGATTTGAACAGCTATGAAATCGCTCTCATCAACTACCCATTCTTTGACAGGAATGACTTCTTGAAGGAGGTGGTCCATCAGTTCGGCAGGGACCCGGGTGACAGGAGCAGGGTCGAGTTGTTCAGGGAGTTGTCTCAGCTGTTCTACGAGAACGTTACGCAAGGAAAGAAGAACATTCTGATCATCGACGAGGCTCAAATCATTGATGACCCGCAGGTTTTCGAAGAATTAAGACTCATCCTGAATATCCAGTTGGAGGACCGCTTTCTCATCAACGTCCTCTTGGTGGGGCAGCCCGAACTCCGAGAGAAGACCATGTTGTACCCCCAATTGGACCAGAGGATTGCTATAAAGTCTCATCTCCACCGCTTCGATCATGAGAATACTGCGAAATACGTGGCCCATCGCCTGAAAGTGGCGGGCTGCGAAAGTAAGATCTTTACGGAGGAGGCCTTATATCTGGTTCACAAGATTTCGAACGGAGTTCCCCGTCGAATCAATAACGTTGCCGACCTGTGCCTTTTGGAAGGTGCTACACGCAAAGTCAGAACCGTAGACGGCGAGGTCTTTAAGTACATTGTCTAACGGTCACAGTTTGATGCTTCGATGAGTTTTACAAACAGTGCGCTCTTGCGCCGGTACCGAGACGTGTTTGAGGCAGAGAACTTCACTCGAGTTGAGGTGCAGGAGGGGAACGGCTCGCTCGGAGAGATTGTGGTTGCCGAAGGAGATGCTGCCGAACTTGAACATATAGCCTCCATTCTCAGATCCCTGAACTTCAGGGTCCTCGAAGCTCACGATGGCCAAACTGCGCTAAAGTTAGCCCAGCGGCACGCTCCGTTGATGGTTTTGTCTTCCTTGAATCTGCCGGGTCTTGACGGTTACAAGTTGTCGCAGCGGTTGAGGGAGTCGAAGCACACCGAGGGGATTCCCTTCATGTTCATCGTGGAGCCAGGGCAGTTGCCCGACAGGATCGTTGGACACCAGACCTATGCCCACGATTACATTCAAAAGCCGATTTCGATCCCGGATTTCAAGAGCCGGGTCAACTTGTTGGTTAACCTTGCCCGAGGGAGTTCTTCTGAACAAGGAGGGAGGGCCGCTGAGACGGGAGATCTGTTTTTCGACCGTACGGCTGCTCAACCTCGAGAAGAGATCAGTGTTCGGGATTTGGGGGAACAGGCCGACGCGATGAGCCTGCGAGATGAGAATCCCGCCTCGATTGGTGATCTGGTCCAGGGATTGAGATCTCTGATGCGGGAGTTTGACGAATGCCTGGGTACCCTTGAGCGTAGTTTGGCTGCTGGCTCGACTGGGGTGGTTCGGGAGAATCGACGGCCCTCGGGAAGGTCGGATCGGGATCTGCAGCAATTCAGCCAAGTTCGGGGGCTGGACACAATGGGAAGGAATAAAGGCCCTGCCGATGAGGGAAGCGTGGGGCAGCAGGAACGAGAAGGCGGGGTGACTGACGAAAAAAGAAGGCCGCTGGAGCTTGTCACCGATCCTGCAGTGGTGACCAGTGACGAAGTTTCCCGAACCAGAGGGGAGACAGGTGGCCGGCAAGCTAGCGACCGCCTGGAACGCTATCGAGCGGAGTTCCAGGAAAGGCATCGCAACGAGGAGACCGGCTCCGGCGAGGGGCAAGGCGGAGCAGGGGGATTGGATTCACTCTTCGAGTTGTTCCTTGGCCCCAGAAGTGGGCGTGTCGCCCGGCCTGAACCTGAACAGCAAAAAGAGAACCCCTTGCCTGAGAGGCTGGGGGGGCTGAACTCCGAATCGTTTTCAGCGGAGGAAGTCGAGGAATCTCCAGCTTCTCCAATGAGAGGAGAGATCCGGTCGCGTCAGCAAGTCGAAGGAAGTCTTGCCCATCAAGGGCTTCAAGCAGTGAAAACGCAATCACAACCGGCGGCGCAGCTTTACTCTCGAGCAGTTGCGTCCGTTCTGGAGTGGATCAAGGGGGCTGCATCAAGGGCTTTGCCCGGACTTGATTCGGGTTGGGCTCTCGCAGCCGATATTGTCAGGGCACTTGAGGACGACTCGGCTCTTCTTTTGGCCGCGACAGATCGGTTTCAGGAGTTCTCGGTTTCGGCCCACAGCGTCAATGTGGCCATCCTTTCGGTTCGTTTTGTAGACACGATGGGAAGGGCCCGTCAATTCAAGGAGCGGGTCTGCCTGGCGGCCCTTCTTCACGAGATTGGTGTGGTGCGATTGCCCGAAGGTTTGATGTTCAAGAAAGACCCTCTCTCGCCGGAAGCGTTGCAGCTTCTTCGTAGAAGGCCCTTGTTGTCCTCGGAGGCTCTGCAGGGCCTCGGAGAACCCTCGGGAGATTTCGCCGAAATAGTCGGGCAAGTATTCGAACGCGCTAATGGTTCTGGTTCACCGTTGGGACGAAAGGGAAACGAAATAAGGGAAGAGGCGAGAATCATTGGGATTGTGGATGCCTTTGAGACCTGTATTCATAGTCGCCCCTACCGCAAAGCTTTCACCGGTTATCAGACTCTGCAGGAGTTTTCTACCGACCCAAGCGCCCCGTTTCCAGATGACGAGGTGAAAACGCTGATTCGGAGCGTTTCTCTGTTTCCATACAATGAACTTCTGCGCCTGAGTAATGGTGAAGTGGCCCGGGTCGTAGAGATTAATCGTGAGAACTTGTCGCGCCCGGTTGTGGAAATTGTGAGCGGGAAGCCGGGCCCCGTTCCGAATTCGTCAAAACTGCTGAATCTTGTGGAGAATCCATCCCTTCAAATCTCAGAAGTGATTAGCCTTGAACGGCTGGCCCAACCTTAGTGGCGGGCGCCAATCCTGGATCCCGGGAGTTCTGATGACTATGGCCGGCTTGAGGCAGATGCACGAGGTCACGACCGGATACGAAACCTATGACTATTGATGGGGTCGTTACTAGAGAACTGGTGACACATCTGGACAACCGGGGGTTTTTTCGGGAGGTCATCAGGGTAACGGATGATTTCTTTGCTGAAGGGTTCGGACAATGGAGTCATTCTCTGATGTATCAGGGGGTGATAAAGGCCTGGCATATCCATCAGAAGCAGGTGGACTGGTGGTACGTTGCGTCAGGAGTTCTCAAGGTGGCGCTTTATGATAAACGGCCCGATTCTCCTACCTCCCGCGTGCTCATGGAACTCCTGATGGGGGAAGGACAATCCCCGCAAGTCTTGAGAATACCCCCGGGAGTTGCTCACGGTTGTAAGTGTTTGAGTGGGCCTGCCAACCTGTTCTACATCACTTCAAATACCTATGATCCTTCGGACGAGGGACGCATTGCTCATGATGATCCTGAAATAGGGTACGATTGGTTGGCTTCCCCACCTATTAAGTAGTTGCGGGTGCCTTGCGTGGCAGAAAGTAATCGACACCAGGAGTTCCAAGATCCGGGTTCCATGGTTTTTTTGCCTTAACTGACAATGGGTATCGTCCTGCACTATCTGCCAAAGTTGGAATCTCCATCGCTGTGATGAGAATCGCAAAACGGGTGGGGGAAGGGTTATACACTCGCGACTTAGTTCAACTTGAGAACTCACCGATGATCAATAAAGTACTGGTTCTGAGTAGTCTCTTTTCTTTGCTCGCCTTTGGTCTAATCCTATTGACCTCCCGTTGCAGCAGTGATGGGGAACAATCCCTGAAGCGTCCTCTGTTGCCGTTTCCAGAGGAAGCAAAGGTGCTAGACGTGGCCGGGCATTTTGGTGGACAACTGCGTTATGCATTGGCGGGGGAACCAGAGACTTTCAACTATGTAGCCGCGATTGAAGCGCGGTCCCGTACCGTGGCCGGCCTGACCACAGCCTCATTGCTGGAGTTCAGCCCGGTTGACCAGCGGGTCGTGGACGGTCTGGCAAAGTCCTGGGAATTCAGCCCCGATGGAAAGGAACTTCGGATCCAACTTCGCCAGGGAATCCGGTTTTCCGATGGGGAACCACTCACTGCAGACGACGTTCTCTTTACGTTTGAGCGCCTTTATGACGAAGCATCCTCAAACGTTCTGAAAGACGCCCTGATGGTAGGGGGAGAGCCCCTCCAGGTTGAGAAAGTCAGCGATTTCGAGGTCGTGATCAGGTTCTCCGCACCTCATGCGGGGGCTGAATATCTGCTCTCGAATGTTCCGATTCTGCCAGAACACCTGCTGAAGGATCACGTTGCACCGATTGAGCAGGCGTGGACTTTGGATACGCCACCTGAAGCAATGGCCGGACTTGGTCCTTTTGTCATCGCCGAGCACTTCCCGGGACGGCGAACCGTGCTGAGATACAATCCGCATTATTGGAAGGTTGATTCTGAAGGACGGAGGCTCCCGTATCTTGACGAGATTGTCTTTGAGTTCATTGAGGATCTGAATACACAACTTCTGAGATTCAAGGCAAATGAGTTAGATATCCTTGATCAACTACTTCGGCCAGACGATTTTCAAATGCTGGTCGGCGGAGTTGGAATCCTCACAGAAGATGTTGGTGCTTCTGCCAATTTGATGTTCTTCTGGTGTAATCTCAACCAGGGGTTGAATCCTGAGACGAATGAACTGTTTGTGGATCCCAAGAAGAGCGAGTGGTTTCAGAACCGGGAATTCCGTCAGGCTTTGAGCTGCAGCATTAACCGAGCCGACATCGTTCGAAATGTATTTGCCGGCTTTGCTTCCGTGGCAACGACTCTGATACCCCCTTCAAACCGGAACTGGCACGCCGCCGATGTTGATGGGTTTCAATTCGATCCAGCGAGAGCCCGTCAACTCTTAAGCAGTGCCGGGTTTTCGTGGAAGGGGGCGCGCGGTTTGGATACCCTCGTGGATCCTGCCGGCAGAGCAGTTGCCCCTGAGATCCTCACTCGTACCGACGATGTTGCGGGGCGGACGGCGGCTATGATTCAGCAGGACCTGGAGGCTCTGGGTATCGCTGTATCGATTCGCCAGGAAGAAATGAGGGCGGTGATTGGTCGGATTATGAGGGCCCGTGACTACGACACGGCCCTTATGAACATGGATTTTCCCATCGAGCCGTCCGATATTATGAATGTCCTTTCTTCGGGTGGATCACTGCACATATGGAACCCCCTGCAGGTGAAGCCCGCTTCAGACTGGGAAGCTCGTATCGATGAGTTGATGTTGCTTCAAGGCACACTGCTTGATCGCGACAGGAGATTTGAAGCTTTTCATGAAGTACAGGAGATCCTGGCTTTGGAAGTTCCGTTGATACCGATTGTGAACCGCAATATTCTGGTAGCCTGGCAGCCGCATATCAAGAATCTTCGCCCCGCAAGTGTTTTCCCTTATGGATTGAGCGAAATCTGGGGCGTGTATCTGGTACCCTGAAATAGGCTCGGAGCGTCGGGCCTGGCACTCGTAGGGTCTGTTGCTCAAACGGCAACAGACCAAGTTCGAAGTACGAAATCCGAAGCTCGAAATGAGAAGGTCTAAGGTCTAAACGCTTTGCAGTGACTGTTTCTAGACAGATTATTAGTGACAGCCTGTTTCAGTCATTAGATATTCGAGCTTAAGATCCGAAGTTCGACGTTCGAACTTCGAAGTTCGAACTTTTCTTGCGGGGTGTCGTTTTGGGCAACACGCCCTGGAACTGACAGGGGAGTCGTTACCAGATGATCCGGTTTGCCTGGCGGAGAGCATTAGAATCAATTCCCGTACTCATCGTACTGTCGTTCATCGTCTTCGGGCTTTTCAAGCTCGTGCCTGGTGACTACCTCAGTGAGATGGAATTGAACCCTACTATTTCCAGCGAAACCGTCGAGAAACTCCGTCATGATTATGGGCTCGACCGCTCTCTCCCGGTTCAGTACTGGCTCTGGCTGAAGCAAATCGTAAAGGGGGATTTCGGATATTCGTTTGCACAGCGTAGACCTGCGTCCGACTTGGTTATGGAACGGGTCGGAGGCACCTTGGTGTTGACGGCGTCCGCCTTCGCCCTCGCGCTCTTTCTGGCTTTGATCCTGGGGTTGATTTCGGCACTGAACGTGGGACGCTGGCCCGACGGACTCAGCCTGTGGCTATCGCTGACCGGGCTGTCCCTACCCACCGTCCTTGCCTCGATCGGGTGCCTGTATTTTGCATATTGGACGGGTTGGCTACCAGTCGGGGGAGCGGATACCTGGAGACATCTGATCCTGCCTTCGATCACATTAGCCATTCCTTCGGCAGCATTCCTCGCACGAACGCTTCGGCTCGAGTTGATCGATACACTGGGACAGCCGTATGTCCGGGCCGCTGTAGCCAAAGGTTTGCCCGAATGGAGGGTGGTTTGGCATGCGTTGCGGAACGCCGCTAATCCCGTGATCTCTCTTGCTGGTGTAACCCTTGGGGGGTTGCTCAGTGGGGCTGTCGTAGTTGAAAAGGTCTTCGGTTGGCCCGGACTTGGTTCGCTGATCGTGGACTCACTGCTCATGAGAGACCTTTATGTTGCGCTTAACTGCGTATTGTTGGCTTCCTTTTTTGTCATTGTCGCCAACTTATTCGCTGATCTGTTGCTGGCGTTGAATGATCCGAGGGTCCGGGGCCGATGAGAAGGTATCTGCTGTATCTCGCTGCTGGAATACTACTGGCGCTATGTCTTGCAGCACTCGTGACTCCGTTTCTGGCACCCTACTCTCCTAAACAGCAGTTCAGAGAGTTTTCGCACTCGCCCCCAACCCGAGTTCATTTCCTGGATCCTGAAAGTGGCTTACCTCCCCGACCGTTCGTTTACACCAACCCAGAGGTATCTGATTCAAAGGGTAGTACCAGCAGTGAGAGCACCGGGGACAGAGTTACCGTCCGCTTCTTTGTTAAGGGTGTGCCCTTCAGGATACTTGGTGTCAACTCCGGCACGCATCTCTTCGGTCTGGAAGATCCTGATCAACCCGTCTTCCTGCTGGGTAGTGACTCGCTTGGCCGGGACTTGTTCTCTCGTATCCTCTACGGATTGCGGTTTTCTCTTGTGGTGGGTTTACTAAGCATCGCTGTGACAGTTTTGATCGGGACGTTTTCGGGTACTTTGGCTGGTTGGAGAGGAGGCTGGGCTGACCGTGTGATCATGCGCATCTGCGACCTGTTCCTCTCGTTGCCCGGGTTGTTTCTGATCCTCGGAATCAGAGCCGTGTTTCCGCTCCGGATGTCTGCCTCGAATACGCTTTGGATGATGGTCTTCATTTTCGCTCTATTCGGTTGGGGAGTTGTGACACGAGTTGTGCGCGGGCAGGTTCTTTCGTTGAAACAGCGTGATTATGTCCTGGCAGCCAGAACGATGGGTGCGTCAGATTGGTACATTGTGATCCGTCACATTTTGCCCTTCACTTCGAACTATCTGAGGGTGCAGTGTACGCTGTTCGTGCCACTCTTCATTCTCGGTGAGATAACGATGTCGTTCTTAGGGGTGGGTGTGCAAGAGCCGGATGTGAGTCTGGGCAACTTACTGATAGCAGCCAGATCTATCAGCGCCATGACGCAGCATCCATGGGAAATGGTCCCCGCCCTCTTGGTCTTTGTCCTGGTTTTCTGCTTCAACTTTGTCGGAGACGAGTTGAAAGCCCCTGGGCGGGTACGTCCGCAGTGGTGGTAGGGGAACTTTTCGAACGACGAACGACGAACGACGAACGACGAAACAGGGACTTGGAACTTGGGAGTTGGAACTTGGGAGTTGGGAGTTGTTAGTTGGAACCTGAGATGTCTGAAGATCTGTTCATAAACGAAATCTTCCTCAGTATTCAGGGGGAATCGACGTATGCGGGTGAGCCTTGTGCGTTCGTGAGACTGGGACGCTGCGATTTGCGCTGCAGATGGTGCGACACCGAATATGCTTTCCACGAAGGTGTTGCGATGAGTATCCCGGAGATTGAAGCCGTCGTGCAGGCCTACCCTACTGACTTGGTGGAGATAACCGGTGGGGAACCGCTCCTGCAGGATAATGTTCACCTTCTGGTCGAACGTCTGATCCAGGACGGAAAGAAAGTGCTTATCGAGACTGGAGGGCATCGAGACATTTCAGGAGTACATTCCGACTCAACGCTGATCTACGACGTAAAATGTCCCGACAGTGGCATGTCTCATCGAAACTGTTGGGCCAATATCCCGCTTTTGCGCGAACAAGATGAAGTCAAGTTTGTCATTGCCTCTCGCGAGGATTATGAATGGGCCAAGGGGAAGATCAAAGAGCATGGTCTCAGTAGTAGACATTCAGTGCTGCTTTCTCCTGTGTGGAACTCACTGGCCCCGAAGGACTTGGCGGAGTGGATTCTGGACGATGGCTTGCGGGTCCGAATGCAGGTACAGATCCACAAGATCCTGTGGGGGAGTTCCGCTCGTGGGGTTTAGGAAGTGGGTGATCGGTTATCGGTTATCGGTAATCGGGTGTCTTGGGCTTGAGACCTAGGGCTTGGGACTTGGTATCTTAGTTCGTGCTCGTGCTCGGCCTGTCGCGCCGTAGCTCGAAGAGCGAAGGAGGATGCTCGTAATCGAATGAACCCTTAGCGAACTTGGCGAGCCTGGCGCGAAACTTTTTTATCTCACGCAAAGGCCGCAAAGGGAACGGGGAAGGCTATTCGGTGAACGGTAATCGGTCATCGGGGTGGCGGTGGAGCCGGAAGATAAGCTTGTCAGGTTGGAAACTAACCGTTTGATGACGACCTGGAAGGTCATCCTCCTCCGCTGATGCTTTGGCAGACAAGTTCGTCGTTCGTCGTTCGCACTTCCAGAAGTCCCCAGTCTCTCTTCTTTTGTGATATATCGTGGGGGCGAATCTTAGGACAGCATAATTCAGGGAGGGAATCGTGATTGTTGACCTTGAATCCGTTTCGAGTGCTGAAGTAATGAAGACGATCCGCTACCTTGATTCGATTGGCGTTCGCTTCGCCGGCACCAAGACAGAACAGGCAGCTGCGGATTGGATCGAAAAGCGGTATCACCGGCTGGGCTTGCAGAATGTGCATCAGCAGGAGTTTCCTTGTCTGGCCTTTTCGTATACTGATTGTCAGACAGAAGTTCTCACCGCGGCAGGGTGGTCAAGCCTGAGTTCCGAACCTGCTGCGCACTCACCTTCGACGCCTGACGCCGGGATTGAGGGGGAACTGCTGGTGGTCGAGAAGGTTCCCTCGAGCCTGGCAGCAGCCAGGAGAAAAATGAAAGGCCGGGTAGTACTCATCTACAACTCGGAGTTCTTTCAATTCCCCATCTTCAAACGGGTGATGCAGTCCGGACCACTGGCCTTGTTGGTTGTAGACGACCGTTTCCCGAACGATTGGACGGTAGCCGTAGGCTTTCCCCGATACTGGGTCGATTTCCTCAGTTGTCCCATCGTAAATGTTCCCCATTCAGAGGCTTGGAACTGTGTACGCGAGTCAGGGACCAGGGTGCGGTTGAAGGTGAAGACTTCAATCCAGTCCGGCACGTCACAGAACGTCATCGGAGAGATCCCGGGAAGCGACCACTCCGATCAGATTTTGGTCATTTCCGGGCATCACGATACGGTGATTAATAATTCGGGAGTGGACGACAATGCGACGGGAGTGGCAGCAGTCCTTGAATTGGCGCGAGTGTTCGCCGGGACATCTCCGAGGAGGACACTACGTTTCATTTGCTATGGAACTGAGGAGCAGTTGTCGGAGGGCGCAAAGTTTTACGCGCTGGAAGCCCACGATCTGGACCGCATCCAGTTTGTCCTAAACGTGGATTCGATTGGGGCGGTTTTGGGGAAAACTGGAATCTACTACTGTGGCCCCTCTGAGATTAAGAAAACGATAGAGCCGATCAATGACGAGCTGGGTTTCGAAGCGCATCTCATTCGGGAGTTGTCCCCCTTCAGCGATCACTTTCCTCTCAACTGTTGTGGAATACCAGCGGTCTGGTATTACCGCACTACCTTTGTGGCCGCCCGGCACTACCATCACAGCGTCCTTGAGAATCTGGATATTCTCTCGCCACGCGTCCTTGAACAGACGATTCGGCAGCAAGCCGCATTTCTCGATTGTCTCGCAAATTCGGACACGTGCCCAATTCCGAGACAAATTCCGAAGAATCAGATGAACGTGCTCAGGAAGTGGGCTCGTGAGTGGTGCGGCGTTGACAGCTTCGAGAGAAAGCCGTCTTCATCCTGAGGGGGTCAAAAAACAATTGACAGGTTCGCCCGGGCAATAGGGCGTGTTGCCGAAAAGGGCATCCCGCAAGAAAAGTTCGAACTTCGAAGTTCGAACGTCGAACTTCAGATTAAGCTTGGCCTGTTGCGGTTTGAGCAACACACCTGCAAGGTCTGCCCACCCCTGCCAAGTTACACGCCCCCCCTGTGTGCTAGAATCCGCTCGGATTTCAGTTGAGGAGCCATCGGTTATGTCCATAACTCAATTCACCCGCCTTGTCGTCGGTTATTGTGCCGTTGTGGGTTCGTTTGCCGCGCTTTATGCCGGCGTGAGCAAGGAAACGGAAACTCACTACCGGACAGAATACGAAAACAGGGCAATGTTTTTGAAAGTGCCTGTCAGTGGGAGTACTCAGGTCCTTTACGTGCGAGGAACGGGCACAGTTGCGGGGGCAACTGACCCGGCGATGCAGGTGACCTTCAAGGTGGCGGAACAGGTCCGAATTACGCAAGTGGATTTCAAGGATGCATCAGTCGAATTTAGCGTGGCGTCCCTTGACGGCACGCGCAGTTCGAAGCTGGTATTCCGGTTTGCTTCACCCTTGAACTACTCTTTCTCAGAACGCCCCGCATTCGATTCGGCACTTCGGGCAACGTTCACCGAGGGTCTTACTTTCCAAGAGATTGACCGAGCCAAGAAGGAGTACATTCAGGACCAGACGAAGCGGCTGGTTCGCAGATTTGCGAGTACGACGAATACCTCTTCCGACTTCGTACGCACTTCGATGTTGTCGAGTGATCCTGGGTTCAAGGAGTCGATGGACCGGGTGAGCGAGGCTGAGCGTCGGGCCAAGGATCTGGAGCAAAAGCTGGCAAATGAGACGGCAAAGACTCGGCACGCAGAGAATGAACTGGCTAGCGCGAAAATAGATCTGCTCGATGCAAATAGAAACGCGACCGAAATGCAGAAAGAGCGAGATGACCTGGCTCGGAAGCACGGTGCTCTGACCAGGGAAGTTGCAAGGTTGAAGGAGGCTAGTCAAGAGACTCAGGCCCTATTGAATTCCGTGGCTGGAAAGTTGGATCTGCAGGCCGGATCTAACGTCGAACTCGGCAAGCAGTTAGAAGCCTTGAGCAAGGAGATTGACGCGCTGAAGACCGATCGAAATCGTCTTTCCATTCGTGCCAAGGAACTGGGGGGAGAGCTGGAGGCAGTAACCAGGGAACGAGACAAGCTCTCGGGAGACCTGAAGTCCACCGAGCGGCGTGCCACTCGACTACAGTCCAACCTCAATTCACTGACCAGCAATCGAAATAGCCTTGAAGCGAATTTCCTGAAGACAAAGGAACAGAAGGAAAATCTTGAGCTCGCCAGGGAGTTGGAGCAGTCGATTAGTGTCAGACGTTCCCACAAGACCGAGAATGGGGAATCTGTCCAGGTCACTGAACTGTATTTGCTGAGTCAGAAGATTGGTGAAGTCGAAGTTCAGCTGCCGGTTGATCCGGAGGAGAGTTGTCGAATCGCATATCGTGCCGAATCTCCTGATTTGGTTCAGTTTTCGGAGGACGAGAGGCGTTTATACGAGGCTTTCGGAGGTGAAATCCAAGTTGAGAACCAGTGGCGAACGGGGCCCGGGGGGGTGGAAGCGGTTCTTCTGGAAGGAGAGCCGGTACAGAGCATTCCTTACAGGGAGAAGGGCGAGTGGGTATGGGGCTTTCAGGGCCAGGTGGGAGACGCATCACAAGTCATCGCGGAAACCTATCTGATTACGTTGGGCGGAGAGCGTGTCTTAGCCGCGAGTCAAGATTTTGAGTTTAACTCGGATGGTGTTCTAGCCGGGGTTGCAGGGTCCTTCTCTGTGTTCTCACTGCTGCTGGGACTGTGTCTTGGGGCCGGGGGTTACAAGATTGCTGCGTCCCTGCGGGGACGGAACAAGGCGACTGGCCGGCCTGCAGATCGTCAGGCCAGATACGCCGCTCAGAAGCAGTTGTGAGCTCTTGACTTTAGGCCAGGGTGTAGCGATGCGAGGAAGCCAGGTTCAGAAGGAAGAGACGAGAACCTCCGAGATTCTTGCCCGTCTCGACGAGAATTTTCCGGATGCTGAGTGCGCGTTAGTTCATGAAGACGCTTACCAGTTGTTGGTGGCAACCATTCTGTCGGCTCAATGCACGGACGTCCGGGTGAATATGGTGACGCCTGACCTGTTTGAGAAATACCCCGATGCCCAGTCTCTTTCCACCGCAGATCCTGAAGAACTCCAGGAACTTATTCGCAGCAACGGCTTCTTCAGAAACAAGGCCCGCAACCTCCTCAAAGCTTCGCGTAAGATTGTCGAGGACTTTGATGGGGAAGTGCCCAACTCCCTGGAGAACCTGATTCAACTTCCGGGTGTGGCGAGGAAGACCGCCAATGTGGTCCTCGGAACCTGGTACCAGGTGGCTTCGGGTGTGGTCGTTGATACCCATGTGAGTCGCATCTCCAAACGCCTGGGCTTTACCACACACAGCAACCCTGTAAAGATAGAGAAAGACCTAATGGGACTTTTGCCCCAGGAAAGGTGGATATCGTTTGCCCACCAGTTGATTCTTTTTGGCCGATCGACCTGTAAGGCGCAGCGACCTCGTTGTTCTGAGTGCTTTCTTGCTGACCTCTGTCCCTATCGCAGCTCCCAGGAACACTGACGGAACACAGGCGTCCCGACGGTGGGAAACGACGAACGACGAACGCGGAACGGCCGGCACTAAGAACTGGGTCTAACCATTAAATCACTAAGACACAAAGCAATAATTCTTCTTGTGCTTTCGTGACTTCGTGGTTAATCCAACGGTGAAGCCCCTGCCTCCGAATGGTCGGTCGAGGAGGCTTAGTCCAGGTCCTTCCAGAAACGGTAGAGGTGATTGAGAGGTCCATTACCATGCCCAAGCGGGTATGAGTGCTCGATGGCCTTGGTAACGAAGTGCTTGGCCTCCAGGATAGACTCCTCAAGGTTGAAGCCTCGAGCAAGACAGGCGGTAATCGCCGCTCCGAAAGTGCATCCACTGCCGTGCGTGTTGGAGGAAGGCAGGCGAGGAGATTCGAATCGGCGCATTCGGTCACCATCGAAAAAAAGATCAGAAGATTTAGCTGTATCCTGTACATGCCCTCCCTTGATGATGACAGAGAAACTGCCAAGACCGTGCAATTCGACTGCTGCTCTTTCGATGTCCGCTTGGTCAGACAGCGTTCTGCCAACCAGGACCTCCGCTTCATGAAGATTGGGAGTGATCACGAGTGCAATAGGGAATAGTTCACGTTTCAGAGTCTCGATAGCCGAGTTCTTGATGAGAACGTCTCCTCCAGTCGAAACCATCACGGGGTCTACAACCAATCGCTTGACGCCAAATTCCGAGAGTTTTTGTACGATCGTGACAATAATCTCGGAAGAAGAAAGCATTCCGGTTTTCACGGCATCGGCTCCGATATCGCTCATAACAGCTTCAATCTGTCGCCCCACTAGTGAAGGGGAGATGTCCTCCGAATCATGGACCGTCGAGGTGTCTTGGGCGGTGACAGAAGTAATGGCGCTTAGCCCATGAACCTGGAAAGCCGCGAATGTGCGCAGATCAGCCTGAATCCCAGCACCGCCGCCACTGTCAGAGCCTGCGATAGCGAGGGCTACAGGTATTTTGCGTCTTGGCAACGGTGTGTTTTTCTCCATCGACTTATGATAACCTTTCACATGAGAAGTGTGATTAAGTTTCCGTGGACTCCTTAGCGTAAAGGGAGGAAGGAACAGCATGGCAAATAGTGGTGATAAGTTCTTGTATTTTCTCATAGGTGGATTTGTGGGCGCTTCTGTCGCTCTTTTGTTCGCTCCGAAGTCAGGTGAGGAAACACGTAAATACCTTGAGGCCAAGTATCGAACCGGGTCCGAAGAGTTTGGCGGCAGACTGCGTTCCGGCCGCGAATATGTGAGTGAGCGAAAAGAGGAGATTTCTCACAAAATCTCAGACGCTATAGATAAAGGGCGGGAGACCGTAAGCCGTCAGAAAGAGCAAGTCGAATCGGCTATCGAGGCCGGTAAGAAAGCTTACCAGGAAGAAAAGTCCAAGCTCGAGGAACAGGCAGAAGGAGAGACGACCTAGTCGGTCCCTTACTGACCCGAAGGATAAGAATTGACCGCTGACGCCTTACTCATCATTCTTGTAGGGGTAATTGCACTTTCCTTAGTGCTGCAGAGCATTTTCATTTGGAAGACCACTCGCACGGCTCAGGGTTTTCTCGAAAAAACGTCCGCTATCACCAAAGACTTGGAGCAGGATACGCGCGAGATCCTCTCTCGACTTCAGTCGTTTGATGAGGGTTTGAGTAGCCTGCAGCAGATTTTTGAGAACATTGGGGAGAACGCCGAAGAGATCAACGCGATGTTTGAGGCCCGGGCCAGGCAGGTTGACCAGCTCGTCGAGAGGCTGGTTGAGGTCGGCTCGAAGCAGGCAATCAAGGTGGAAGAAGTCGTGAACGATACGGTTGAGAAATTCGAGGAAACAACCAGTATCATTCAGGAAGACATCCTTCGGCCTGTTGTCGAAATCTCATCATTGATCAAAGGTTTGAAAACCGGCTTCGACTATCTTTTCGCCGGTAAGAAGAAGGGTGCAGCTGCCGAAGAGTATCCGGAAGAGGATCTGTTCATCTGACGGGTCTTCTGCTAGCGTTTCTTAATTGCCTGATTACCTCGCTGCCTTTTCCCCAGTGCTCGATCCCTTTTCCTGCATTCAATTGGCGGGGCCGTGAGCAGGAACGCTACAATCATTGCCAGATGCCAGATGCCAGATGCCAGATGCCAGATGCCGGATGCCGGATGCCGGATGCCGGATGCCGGATGTAAGGGCAATTACCAAGCCGCAAGACTCAGGACTCAAGCCAACACCCAAGCCCCAAGCCCCATCCGGTCGTTCGCACTTCGAACTTCGCACTTCGCACTTTCTTCAGATTCCCCAGCGGAGTAACACGCTGCCCCAAGTGAAGCCGGCACCGAAGCTCGCCAATACGACCAGGTCACCTTTCTTCAAGCGCCCATTGCTGTAGGACTCAAAAAGGCTGATTGGGATCGTCGCGGCCGTGGTGTTTGCGTAGCGCTCGATGTTGACTGCGATCTGATCTTCCCGAAGTTTGAGGCGGGCTGCCGTCGACTTAATGATTCTCAGATTGGCCTGATGGGGAACAAAGAGACTCAAGTCCTCGGGAACTCGGCCATTTCGCCGCAGGATTTCCAAGGTGACCTCAGTCAAGTATTTCACGGCGAACTTGAAGACAGTTCTGCCATCCTGGTGCACGTAGTGCATTCTCTTATCGACGGTCTCGTGACTGGCGGGGTTCTTACTTCCCCCGGCGGGCATGTGGAGGTATTTGCCTCCGGATCCATCAGCTCTCAAGAGGAAATCAAGGAACCCTATACCTTCATCCTCCGTTGGTTCCAACAGCACTGCCCCGGCACCGTCGCCAAAAAGGACGCAGGTCGCCCGGTCCTGCGGATCAATAATACTGGTCATCACATCAGTACCGACAACGACAACTTTCTTGTGGGTACCGGTCTGGACAAACTGGGCTCCTGTAGCCAGCGCAAAAAGAAAGCCGGAACAGGCTCCTGAGAGATCAAATCCCCAAGCCTTCTTTGCCCCAAGCTTTTCCTGGACTAGACAAGCGGTTGAAGGAAAGGCCATATCAGGGGTAACGGTCGGGATAATTATCAGGTCTATTTCTTCAGCGCTTACGCCGGAGTTGGCAAGGCAATTCTCAATCGCCTTCGCCGACAGGTCGCTGTTGCATTCCCCATCTGCTACCACTCTTCTTTCACCGATGCCTGTCCGTTCACGAATCCATTCGTCCGACGTGTTTACCAACTCAGCCAAATCGTCATTGGTGACCCTCTTCTCCGGTACGTACATGCCTATGGCCGATATATAAGCTCGTGTGTTCTGCAATCCTCGCTCCTCACTGCTCAATTACTTCAACGTTAGAAGGAATCTTCAATCTAAACTGGCGATCGGGTATGTTAACGTTTTCTTGAATGTCTGTTAGTAGGTACTCATTCTGCTGTCCGATTGGCTCGATTACCGTCAACTTCCGGATCATGAAACTGACAGGATCAATTTCCAATAACAACTGAGTAAATTCCGGATGCGGTTCGCGCGGGATCAAGCGGAGCACGATTCCTGAGTCTTGATCCGTGGGTGCGGTGTGCTCTTCGGTTTCTATCTCGAAGTCTTGTTCGAAATCACCCTTCCCCAGAAGAAAAAGAAGGGGTGAATCAGCACTCTCGAAATCGAGTTCCGACACCATCACCTGTTTGTACTTGGGGACATAGAAATAGGTCTTCTTTCCATCGGCCACAAAGTACTTCTCGGTCGGATTGTGATACTCCCAGTACATTCTGCCGGGCCGTTTCATCATCACGATACCACTTTCGCTCTGTCGGATTCCCCGGCTTGAAATTGTCTGTTTGAATCGGGCCTTGAAACTGTCCACTTCTTCATACTTCGCTTGTAGCTTCTCTACGATTCCGCTTGTGTCTTGCACCCCTGACATGAAGCTCGCAAAGGGGATCAGGAGCAAAGCCACTGCCCCCTTCTGGGTCTCCTCGGAAGAAGCCAGGATACTGCGGGCCAGGATAATTAAGACCCCGGTTGTGATTGCGGCGTCGGCGACGTTGAAAGTGGGCCAGGCGAACTGGTCTTTCCAATGAAGGGTCAAGAAGTCGATTACGTAACCGTTCATCATTCTGTCCACCAGGTTGCCCATGATTCCGCCCAGTAGCAGTCCGAAGGACAAGAGGGAGAGCCTGTCGCTGGGAGGAGTTCTTGCGAGGTAATAGCCGACTACGGCAATGGCCGTTATCGCTATCGCGGAGAGAATCAAAGGCTTCCACTGTGAATCTACGGAATGCAGTAATCCGAATGCAATACCCTCGTTTCGGACGAGCTGGATCGTGAAAAGACCTTCGATGACCGGATAATCGTGGCTGTAAAGCCAAGACCAGTTCTTGACCCAGAACTTGGTGAGCAGATCAGTGCTCAGTACGAATATTCCTAGCCCAATAGCAGCTATTCGCATAGGTTTCGAGATTCAGAAAATGGATTTCAGCGATGAAAGAACTATCGAAGATTAAATTGGACTTCGATGGTTGCCAAGACGTCTACGGGCCTGCCGTTGAGCATGCCTGGCCGAAACTTCCAGTTTGTCGCGATCTCCTCGATTGCCTTCTCCTCCAAACCGTACCCCAACCCTCTGAGAACCTTAAAATCGGTAACTCTACCATCCTTTCGGATAATCGCCTGTAAAAGGACCACCCCCTGAGCCTTGGCCTTAATCGCTTCGTCTGTGTAACTGGGGATTGTTTGCCTGATAGGTACCGGATTGGTGACACCGCTTCCAAGCCTGTAAACGCCGTCGCCGGCTCCTGCTGCCGGGCCTGCGCCACTTGAAGCACCTGTTCCCGTGCCGGCAACCCCTCGCCCCGCCCCCGGAGGAGCTGTGATATCGCCGATATTTAAATCGGCAGCGAATTCATCCATAACCTGAGGAGTGTCCAGAATCTCATCCTTCTTCAAAGGTTCCGGTTCGAACGGTGTCGGATCCGGGATCGGTACAAGCACCGGCGTTGGTTTGGGAGTAGTTTCCTTCGGCTTCGGCTTGGGGATTTCAGGTTCAGGCGGACCTCCTCCTTTCGGAAGTGAGGGAAGCGCCAACTGTTTGAGAACCAGGATTTCCTGGGTCGGTATAAAAACCTGTCGTCCGAAAAAGGGGAACATGAAGAAGAAGATGAAAATGTGGAAGAGCAGAGTGAGAATCATCGCCACACGCAGCGGGCGGCGGTTCGAAAGGTCATCGCGAAAAACGTTCAGCGGATCCTGGGCGTAGTACAGGCGCTCGGCGTCCGTGATATTCAGCGCCAGGAGGTTCTCGGTGAACTCCCTCAGACGTGTCCAAACTGATTGTTCTTCTTGCGGCATTAAAGTGTAGAATCCCTAAAACATCTAATTCTAAGAAGTTGTCCTTCTTCGGGTCAACTTGAACCCTTATATCCTTGAATGATGAACCCTCTATTAAAAAGTATCACAATCGCTGAGTTCATTAGGTACGACGCCTTACCCCGCTCGGAGGTTCCAGGTTAATATTATCTATTCGGGCCAGGTTCAAGAAAGGGACAGTTGGAGGAGAGACGCCTGATCTTCTTCAGGTACTCAGCAGTCCTCTTAGGGTAACCTTCAAATGGACGGGCCAAGTCCTTAATGAGTCGGTCAAGATCTTCCCTGTTGTCGATGTCATACCAGTCAGGCAGCAATTCGTAGTCGGAGCGTGCCAACCTCCCTGTGGTCTCCGATAGTACAGACGAGGTGCCCCAGTGAATGCCCTGGAATACCTCTTTCCGAGGCTTTGATAAGCCGATCAGGTAATAACCGCCATCATCGACTGGACCGAAAACAAGAGGGATTTCCGTCAGGACATCAAAGGCTAACCGGATGAACTTAAGAGGGGCTGACGGAGAGTCACTGCCCACGATTACCACACTGCTGGAACTGCGCGAAACCTCTCTGTAGGCTTTCCACATCCGTTCCCCCAAGTCAGCACCTTCCTGCAGGCAAACTGTGATTTCGGGTGCAGTCTGGTTTTGAAGCCGTTGGACAAGTTCTCGACCCTCTGGGAGGTCGCACCCGTGCAGGTAAAGATATCGAGAGCAGTCAACCAAAGAACAGCGTTCCACACAATCGGCAAGCATTGCCTCATACAGGAAAAGACAGCGCTGGGCGCCAAGATCTGGTTCCAGGCGTGTCTTGACCTGCCCGAGCCTCGGATATTTGGCGAAGATGATCAGACTGTCCGATCCCGTTGGTGACCCTGGGTCCGATTTCACTGGATGCTTTCTGCCTGCACCTAGTATCTGTCCTTGAGGTTAGTCTGGGTGCTGAAGATGAACATAAATTGAGTTCGCAGGCCGGTGAGAGAGAATATTTGACTCAACAGAAAATGTACTGTTTCCAAGCCTCTGGAGCCTGGACCCGTGCCAGGACAAGCTGAACCTTAGCTGGGAAACCTAACGGCGCCAACGGTCTTTTCAGCAGCCGGAATCCGACCTCTTCCGGCGTGCGATCTCCCTTCCTCCGGTTGCAGGGCAGACAGGAGGTCACGATATTCTCCCAACTGGTCTGACCTCCCCGAGCAACTGGAACAACGTGGTCGTAGGTCAGCTGGCCAGTGATCTGTCCCTGACCACAGTATTGGCATCTGTACTTGTCTCGAGCGAAAAGGTTGGAACGGGAAAACTTCACCCGAGCATATTGAGGCCTGACTCGTACATAGTGCTGAAGCTTGATTACCGAAGGCACGTGGAGGCTCAGCGTTACGCTGCGAACCTGACGTTCATAGACTTCGACTACATCCACCTTGCCCTGGAAGTGCATTCGGATCGCTCGTTTCCAGGAAACGACCTGCAACGGTTCATAGGTAGCGTTGAGAAGTAACGTCCGTTCCATAATTAGCCAAATCTCAGATTCTGTATCCTAAAGCAATTCTATGACCAAAGCCAGGACGCGTAGCGTCTCCTGGAAGCCTTTACGGACACTTTCTATTTGACGAAAACCGGGTCAGTGTGCGCCTTGGTCCGAAAAGCAACTGAGGTAAGCCCAAAAGGAATCCTCTTGAATGGCGGCGGCTGAGGGAGCACTGAAAAGCAGGACTTTCCGACATCAGTGTGGGGATATTCTCCTGGTTTTGTGTGTTTCCTACGGATCAACCCAATGAAGAACATCTCGAACAATCGACCACCTTGGCTGAGTCATTTCCGCACCCTCTCCCAGGATCCAATGGGCATATAGCCGATCGACAACTCCATTCGAACGCTGCACTTCTACCCACCGATTCAGGAACTGTCGCCAGTCCGCATCTTGGTCAGGAAGGATGAATCCCAGCGGGAAACGAATCAGGTACGGCATTGGAACAGCAACCGCATAGGAAGGGTAAATCAAAGTCCAGGCAGAGCCGGAAAGGGCGCCGAACAAAACGGCATCCGGCATCTGGCATCTGGAATCTACTACGATTGTCTTACCCGTCGGAGTGATCTTGCAACCTGAATGAGGCCTGGTACCGGATACTTCAACGGACTCAGAAATCTCTACAGCGCAAAGACCTCTATTCTTCTCCTACCCATTGCGTTTATGGCGTCAAAGCACTAACATTTTCAGTAAGTTAACATCAGGCACCTGGGAGGAAGGAGCTTGGTCGGGGAACGCATTCGCGCAACATCGGTCACATAAAAGCTGGGCGAGGGCGAAATGAATATGCCAAACACGACATCCTAGGTTAGGAAGTGCGTATTAGGAGATCCTATTATCGTGATTGGGCGGACCGTAGCTCACTACAAGATCACTGAGGAACTCGACAGAGGGTCGATGGGTGTCATATATAAGGCCGAGGATACCCGTCTCAATCGTTACATTACTATTAAGTTTCCTCGCGAGAAATATACCGCCAACCCGCAAGCTCTAGAGCGTTTTAAACGAGAGGCCCGTGCCGTATCTTCGTTGAATCATCCCAACATTTGCACGATTTACGATGTAAACGAGTTTGAGGGCCGTCCGTATATCGCGATGGAGTTTGTCGATGGCATCACCCTTAAGAAATTAGCGGGAGGGGCGCCGTGTGATCTGAATAGGTTTTTTGATCTTGGTCTCCAGATTGTGGAAGGTTTGGGAGAGGCACACTCAAACGGCATCATCCATCGAGACATCAAACCCTCCAACATCATGGTAGCCAGAACCGGGCATGCCAAGATTCTGGATTTCGGATTGGCAAAACTCACCGAACAATTCGACCGGAAAGGCGATCCCTCTGGTTCGACTGTCGGGGGTTCAGTGACCGAAGATGGAGCCGTTGTTGGTACCTTTAGCTACATGTCGCCGGAGCAGGCGCTGGGTCAGAACGTGGACCACCGATCGGATCTTTTCTCGTTGAGTGTTGTGCTTTACGAACTGGCGTGTGGCTCCGCTCCCTTTCGAGGAGGAACCCTTGCTGCTCTCTGTGCTGACCTGATAAACAACGACCCGGTTTCAATCGTCGAGCAGAATCCTGCTCTTCCCAAAGAATTTGAGCCATTCTTCGCCAAAGCCCTGCAGAAGGATCCTGGCTCAAGGTTTCAGAGTGCCGGTGACCTGAAGGCCGAATTAACCCGATTACGAGAAAAGACTCTCAATCACAGGCCTCG
Source organism: Acidobacteriota bacterium (assembly GCA_030597245.1). Classification (GTDB taxonomy): domain Bacteria; phylum Acidobacteriota; class UBA6911; order RPQK01; family JAPXNP01; genus JAUWTT01. The sequence continues at coordinate 1,237 of JAUVSF010000007.1, read as the reverse complement.
GCCTGTTTGGCTGACCTTGGCCCGCATTGCAGTCTTGTTCACGGTTGCGATGCTGTTGATCCTGCTGCCTGGGGTTCGAGAAACGTTGTTAAGGATCATCGGTATAGCCTCGCTGCCTTCGGAAAAGCACCTGACTGTGCTGCCTTTCCAGATCGTTGGGACTGAAGATCCGTCCCGCCGGGCCTTTTGTGAAGGGTTAGCTTACAGAATCACTCATCAGCTCGGTGCTCTGGAGAGATTCGAGGGAAAGCTCCAGATTGTCCCGTATGAAGATGTAGTCGACCAGAAAGTGGAGAGTACGGTTGAAGCCCGAAAGGTCTTTAACGTCAACTTGGTGATCCAAGCCGTTGCAGTTTATGAAGAGCAGAAAATCGAATTAATGGTTACTTTGGTAGACGCTGAGCGAAGTCGCCAGTTGAAGTCCGCCACCATCGAGGGGGACCCCGAAAGGCAGCAGTTGCTGGCTGACCGGACTCTTCGCCGACTGATCGACTGGCTTTCGATTACGCTTGGCCCGGATGATTATGATGAAGTTCTGGCTGCCGGGCGAGCAGCGTCACAAACCGCTTACCAGTACTACCTTGAAGGTCGAGGGTACCTGCTTCAGGATTACGACCCAGGGAACCTGGATCGTGCTGAAGATTCTCTTCTCAAGGCGTTGGACATAGAACCTGACTACGCCCTGGCACACACGGCTCTTTGTGAGACTTACGTCCTCAAATTCCAGCGAATGTGGGGAGCGGAATGGCTCCAATTCGCCGCCGATGAGTGCCGGATCGGCGTCGCACTTAACTCGGATCTTCCGGAAGCGCACGTCGCGCTCGGGCGTGTGCACTCCGCAACCGGGGAGTACGAAACTTCACTCGAAGACTTCGCGAGGGCTCTGAGTCTCAACAATTCACACTCGGATGCCTACCTGGCCTTGGCTGGTAGCCTCGCCATGTTGGGCCGGACCGAGGAAGCTGAGAGAACCTATGAAACAGCTGTTCAGATGCGCCCCTTGTACTGGAGGAATTACTACAGGTTCGCCCAGTTCTACCTGGAGAGAAGCCGTTATGAGGAGGCGCTAAAGGCGAGGGAACGGTAGAACCAGGTGGTGCCGAACAGCCCTGTCGCACTGAACGGGATTGGCGCAACGTATATGAGGCAGGGGGACTGGGAGGAAGGTGAGAAGTGGGTTCGATTGTCAATCGAATCTGTGCCTACCGATCGGGCGTATAACAATCTCGCTTATGGA
>JAUVSF010000436.1 GCA_030597245.1 Acidobacteriota bacterium | reverse complement strand
CTTCCACCTTGATCATACATCGACAAAAAGGTCTCTATCATTTCATTTTGTCTTTCCGGTTCAAGGTAGGCCAACAGGGGATGGTGAGCTCGATATGTATCCCAAAGAGAGAAATCAACATAATAGCGTTCACCCTGTTTGCCATGAACCGTGTCATCAAAATGACTGTGATACGATCCGTCTACATCAGAGAACACCCGAGGGAACATCAAGCTATGATACAGAGCCGTGTAGAAGATGATCTTCTGGTCTTCAGTACCTCCCTTGACTTTGATCTTCTCAAGCTTATTGTTCCATACCTCACGCGCTTGTATCCGGACTTTTTCGAAGTCCCAATGGGGAACTTCTGTCTCTAAGTTCTTCTTGGCCCCTTCTATGCTCACAAATGAGATGCCAACCTTGATCAAGACCTGCTCTCCCTCCGACGTTGCGAGGTCTATAAAGGCACCAACGCCATCTTTGCCGGACATTTCATGCAAATCATGATTAGTATTGTCACCATTCCAAGTACCATATGAGCTGAAAGGTTTGTTGAATTCAGTCACAAAGTAGCAGGTAAGTGGAGTGTCATATGAACCTTCTCGGTCCCCCGTGATATATCCCTCTATTTGGTTTGTGTTCACAATTTTAACGTAAGCATCACGTCCAGTCGTAAGAGAGTGTGTCACATCGATAATTATGTGAGCGTCGTCAGCTTCAGGGAATGTATACCTATGGAAGCCTACTCTTTCAGTGGCCGATAACGCCACCCTGATACCATAGTCCTTGAGATTAACTGCGTAATACCCTGGGCTTGCTTCTTCCTCACTATGACTATAGCTTGATTCATAGCCGTTAATTGTCTGTGATGTATCATATCCAGCCTCAGCCATGCTCACTAGAATTTTCTGCTTTTCTTTCTGAAGAATTGCCTGCCATTGCTTTCTCTGTTCCGCACGAGACATTTTGCTCCATTTCTGTCGGTCTTCGTCTGACATAGAGCTCCATCTCTTTCGCACGCTATTCCTTGCGAGAGTAGTCGGGTCTCTTGCGACTCCTGGAAATGTGTTTAAGTCACCCACCGTCGGCATTATGAGAATATGATTGTAATGAGTTTTCGTACCGGGTCCCGTACCACTTAAGTGCGTATGGCTAAATCCTAGAATCGAATTTTGGGAGTAACTGTATGCTTTAACGCCTCGAAAGCCATTATCCGGACTCAGTTGCACCATTCCAAATGGCAGGCATGCGCCAGGAAAAGTATGACCTCCCGCATCAGTACCAATGAATGGATTGACATAATCACTCAAACTTTTGGAATTTCTCTCACACATCATGAGACACGTACTCAATGTGATCAGGAATACCGAAACAAAAATATATTTAGAATGGTGACGTGGAATACAACAACGATTATCGTTCATTTATGGTAATTATACGCCGTCGGTCACTGTTTAGCTGGAAGAATGTGGAGTCGAAGTCCGATTTGGATTGACTGCGGCTGGTCTTGGAACCGGGGATGGTGAAATTGGAAGCCCAACGAGGAAGAGGCTGAGATGACTACCCGGTGCGAGCAATTTGGAATATCCTCTTGGGGGGGGAATTGTCTTTCAGCATGAGAGCGTGGAATCGCCGCGCCGCGAGTTGTCGCGCAACGGTGTGTTGCGAGGCCTGTGTGGCTTGGATCCTCTGGGAGAAGGGAAAATGGCCTCTTCTTCGGGTTCGATCAGTGCTACAATGCCCAACCGGCGGTGGAGAGGATGCATCGCCGCTTGAGACTGGGGGACACCGCAGCCGTTACCGCTTGCGCAAGCAGACGGTGGAGCCGGTCTTTGGGTAGATCGAACAGGCTCAGGGCATCCGGCAGTTTCCGTTGAGCGGACTGGAAGCGGTCCAAGGAGAGATCCCAGTCCGTTGAGGCTGCAGGAGAGCAAAAACGGCAGTACGGGTAAACACTTGGGAGGGAAGCAACGTTGAACAGCCTGAACTGGATTGACCTTACGGTTCTGATCAGCTATGCAGTCGTACTCATTTGCATGGGAGCTTATTTCGTTCGCAAGAGCAACACAGCGGAAGGGTTTATGGTGGCTAGCCGGTCTCTACCCGCCTGGGTGGTGGGCTTGGCCATTATGAGTGCCTACACCAGCAGTATCTCTTACATTGCCACTCCGGGCAAGGCCTTCGACACCGACTGGCACCCCTGGATTTTCGCTCTGACCATCCCTCCTGTAACCTGGGCTGTGAACAAGTGGGTTATTCCTTATTATCGCCGACTCAATCTGATTTCGGTTTACGAATTCCTGGAAACTCGTCTCGGTAATTGGGCTCGGCTCTATGGCTCTCTGTCTTTTCTCTTTTACATGGTCGGCAGAGCTGCAGTCATATTGTACCTGTCCGCGATCCTCATGGGGAGTTTTACAGACTATCCGGTAGAGAGTCTGATACTGATTGTCGGCTTGGTAACCATCATTTACACCTTGCTGGGTGGTATGGAGGCGGTCGTTTGGGCAGACGTCCTGCAATCTGTCATTATGATCGGAGGAGCTCTGTTCTGCGTTGGTTATCTGACCTTCTACGTCGCTCCAGGCCCCAACTCTCTGCTGAGCGCCGCCTGGGATGCGGGAAAGTTCAATCTTGGAAACCTCGATTGGACACTGAGTTCTCGAACTGTGCTAGTGATGGTTATTTACGGAGTGACGGAGAATCTGCGGAACCTCATGGCGGATCAGAACTACGTTCAGAAGTATGCCGCCGCGACAACTGAGCGCGCGGCGAAGCGCTCGCTTTGGGTGTCGGCTGCAATATTCATCCCCTTGAATGCTATGTTTCTGTACATCGGTGTGGCGCTTTTCGCGTTCTATGTTTTGGGCCCCCACTCGCTGGATCCGGCGATCACGAAAGGTGACCAGGTGTTCCCGTATTTCATCGCCACTGAGGTCCCGATCGGAATCAGGGGACTCGTGATTGCGGCGATCCTGTCGGCAGCCATGAGCACCATCAGTTCAACGTTCAACTGCTCCGCTACGGTGAGCCTGCTCGATTTCTACAAGCGCTACTTTAAGCCCGACGTCAGCGACCGCGCGAGTGTCGTGTTCCTTCGCCTCACTACAGTCTTTTGGGGAGGTTTGGGGACCGCATTCGCGTTACTGATGATTCACGCCAAGAGCGCGCTGGACATCTGGTGGCAGATCTCGGGGATTTTTGGGGGAGGGATCCTCGGCCTCTTTCTTCTTGCGTTGATGAAAACCCGGCTATCGGCAATCCAGGGAATTCTCGCAATTGTTGCCAGCGTTCTTGTCATTATTTGGGGAACATTCATCCGAGGTGATGCCTGGTGGCAAAGCAATATTGAGGAGATAGTTGTAGGAGCCATCGGCACGATGGTCATGCTAGCCGTAGCACTGCTGTTTGTCTTCCTGAACCGAAATGCACGGACGATCCGGATTTAGTCCAGCTGTTGTTGGCTTTGACGGATGTTCTCGATCATTCGTGGGTCGGGAAGATCGAGTTTTCACTTAAGCACGTAGCTGCCGCTTGTTTGAATCGGGAAGAGTCTTATGGAAGAGAAACTCCGGCTCGAGGTAGTGCTGTCTGAAGATTTCATGAAACCGACCCTGGATGCCAAACTTGAGTGGTTGAACAGACCAGAGAAGTGGTGTCTGAGGAACGGTGAATTGGTCATTGAACCGGAAAGGTGTACTGATTTCTGGCAGCGAACGCGCTACGGCTTTCAGGCCGACACCGGCCACGTCCTGGGGATGGAGCTGCGAGGAGATTTCCTATTGGAGACCGAAGTCCGTATGGACCCGGCTCATCAGTATGACCAGGCGGGGTTGATGGTCCGTTTGAATACCCAGTGTTGGCTGAAGGCCTCGGTCGAATTCGAAGAGGAGGGTCCCAGCTCCCTGGGAGCCGTGGTCACCAATGCTGGATACTCGGACTGGTCAGTCCAGGGATTCTCCGACGCGCGAACTAGATTTAAACTTCGAATTCGCCGCAGCAAGGGAGACTACGAGGTCGAGTATCAGGCTCCCGAGGCCGCTGAAGGTGAGACTCTTGGCCAGGCATGGAGGACGATTCGCGTCTGTCATTTGTTGGAAGACGATAACTCCCAAGCCGCTTTCTGTGGAGCCTATGCTTGCAGTCCAAAAGCTGCGGGCTTGGTTGCCCGGTTTCTATACCTTCACATCTATCAGCCTTTGACTGCTGCCGCCGAGTCAGAGTAAGCAGCAGGAGACTGGAATTTGCCGGCTGGGAGAAAGTGGTATGCCAATACGACGATGCCATCTCCGGGTTGCGCGCGCGTTGACCCGAGGGAAACGTGGCATGAAGGGAGGCGAGCTGTGACAAGAAGGTTTCTCATTATCACTTTGATCTCATCACTAGGGATTGTCCTTCAGGCTTGTTCGAGCCTGCCTTCCGATCCAGTCTATACGAGCAGTATTGGAATGAAGTTCGCCCGGATTGAACCCGGTAGTTTCATGATGGGGGAGGAATCTGTTCCGCTTCCGGATAGTCTGGTCAGGCCCCTCAGCTACCCCACCAGCGAAGAATTGGAGCGGCGCTTCCCAGACGGAGACCTGAAGCGCTTTCAAGTGAATCTGGATCATGTTCGTAACGGAGATTT
>JAUVSF010000257.1 GCA_030597245.1 Acidobacteriota bacterium | reverse complement strand
TGTACTTGGTGCTTTGGTGGTCTATCCCCTAAAACAGCTTAATGAGCTACTCGGACTTTCATCTTCTGTTCGAATAATCTCAGCTGCTTCTGCGCGAGATCACTCTTCCCCTGTCTCATATAGATCTGAACCATCAGATAGTGCGGTTCGGACATGGAAGGGTTCGTTTGAGTTGCGGTCTCGAGGTCGGCTAAAGCCTCTTCGTCGCGGCCCAACTTGTACAACGCCTTCCCCAGTAGAAAATATGTCCTGGCCCGCTTCGAATCCAGTTTCAGTGCGTGCCGCAGGTGTTTTGCCGCAGCCTCCGGTTTTCCCACACGCAGATATAGGTCACCCAGTTCGATTCTGGCTTGAATGAAGTCCGGATGAAGCTTAGCCTCCTGCTCCATTTCTTCGATGGCACGTCCGTCATCACCGAGTGCCGAGTAAGAGATGCCGATGTGATAGTGCAACCCCAGGAGCGTGGGGTTGAGGCTGCCTGCCTTCTCGAAGGCCTGCAACCCCTCTTGCGTCTTCTTCTCGTTATGATAAATCCTGCCCAAAAAGACGAAGGCCATAGGGAGTTCCGGGGCCAGGCGAACAACCTCTTCCAGAAGCTCACGTGCCTTGTCCGTGTCGCCAAGCCTCAAATATAGAACCGCCAAGTCATACTTGAAGTTTGGATTCTGAGGATCAGAGGCAATCGCCTTCTCAAATGCGCTGCGCGCATCACTGAGCTGCCCCAACCCGAAGAGTGATACACCCAGAAGATGTTGATACCTTGGCTCCTCCGGAGCGAGACGAACCGCCTTCCGGGCGGCCGACAGGCTCTCCAGGAAGTTCCGACTCCGGTAATCTGAGAGACCTTTCTGATAATAATCTTCAGCCGCTGCGGCTGAGTTCCTGCCCTGGTGACCCGATTGGGGAAGCGTACTGACTTGCTGATGAGGGGCCATTTCCGCTGCTATAAACCGCGAAACCAAAAGCCCCACTACCAATACGCTAAGAACCAGAAGCCCTCGCCCCGGTATCCTGCATGTCCTGTCCTCGAACCCGGTCTTCAATGATTCATCCTCTGGTGGGTAAGACTACGTTAACCAATGGCAAAACGTCGGGTCAAGGTAAAGGTCTCGGAGTCTCGAGGCCTCGAGGTGAGGTTCTACAGCAGTGGCATTTACCACCACCAAGCACACCAGGAAGTCCCAAAACCGTGCACCCTCGGTGTCCTTGGTGCCTTGGTGGTGAATCTTTGTGACTTTGTGGTTTAAGCTAAAACTCTTTTTGGAGTCCTTGCTCCTCGTCAAGTACGTAGTGCGCATCAGCCGGCACATTCTTGTAGCGCTGAACCTTGCCGGCGGGCCATCTGATTTCTACAGAGTCGACCTGTTTGGCGTTGTCCAGCCCGAAGTGAGCCCGAGGATCACTTGAAGAATAGATGCCCACGGTTCTCTTGATTTCCCAGAGTTGCTCGAGCCCTCCGGCGTTGACCGTAATCCGGGCGCCCAGCCCATCCCGATTGCTCACACTGCCACGAGTGCGGAACATGATCCAGTGTTTTCCCGCAACGCCTTCATGCCTGAACAGTTGAGGTCTATCGTTCAGATTCGTAACGGCGACGTCGATGTCACCGTCGTTATCGAAGTCGGCGAAGGCAGCTCCACGCGAAACTGTCGGTTTCTGAATGTCGCGGCCGGCCTTCGGACCTGCGTTGTCAAAGGTTCCGTCCTGGCGATTCAGATAAAGAGAACCTGGCTGGGGATACTGTTCGGTCCAGCCGGCTGTCAGCAAGAAAGGGTACACATGGCCGTTGGTGTGAAAGATGTCTTTCCATCCGTCGTGGTTAAGGTCGACCATTCGTGTCCCCCAGCTGACAAGTAGCCATTCAGCCTGGAGAAACTGCGTCTCGTTGGTTACATCCTCGAAAAGGAGGTTGCCACGGTTGCGGTACAGCGTGCTGTAATCGTTGGCGAAGTGGGTAGCAAAGACGTCCATTAGCCCGTCGTTGTTGTAGTCCGCCACGTCGAGTCCCATGCTGGCCTGGAAGCCTCCGTCTCCACTGGCAGCAAGCCCGCTCAAGAAGCCCTTCTCTTCGAACTTTCCATGACCCTGGTTAACGAATAGAAAATTCGGGGTACTGTCGTTTCCTACCAGGAGGTCGAGATCCTGATCACTGTCAATGTCCGACCAGACCGCACCGAGAGAGAAGTAAGGAACGGGTTCCCTGGTCCCGCTCGCTAGTGTTACGTCGGAGAACGTTCCGTCTCCGTTGTTGTGATAGAGAACGTTGGCAGCACCCGTCAGACCCAGCGGGCCGCAGATTCCAAGCCTTCCCCGGTAGTTACAGAACGGAGCGGAGCCGGGTTCGGGTGGGTTCCGAGGGTCAATGTCAACGTAGTTGCAGACGTAAAGGTCGAGATGACCGTCTGCATCGTAGTCGCCAAATGCGGCCGATGAACTCCAACTTGTCCCGCCGACTCCGGCCTGATTCGTGACGTCCGTGAATGTGCCGTCCCCATTGTTTCTGTAAAGAACATTTGCCTCGAGTTGCGTCACATAGACATCCACGAATCCATCGTTGTTGTAGTCACCGGAGGCCACTCCCATTCCCCATCCTCCGTGTACCAATCCTGCTTCTCTGGTAACGTCGGTGAAAGTCCCGTCCTTGTTATTCCGGTAGAGTGCGGAGTGAGGGTTGTTACCTTTCAGGAATCGGTCCATGGTCGACCCCTGAACAAAGAGCAAGTCCATCCAGCCGTCATTGTCAAAATCGAAGAAGCCCAGGCCTGCTCCTTTGGCTTCGAATAAATATTTCTTCTCTGTCTTCTCTCCGTTGACATTTACGAAGTCGATTCCTGCTTTTTGTGCGATATCTGTGAACTGGGGGGGGGCGTCCTGCGACAGCACATCGGTTGCAGACAAAGTGAGGAATCCGGGGATGAATAGCCCGATCAGTAGAAGAGAACACGGTTTCATAGAAGACCATGATACCGCAGTTGGTACGCGCGCTAACGCTTTGGGTCTGTTGCTCAAATCGAAACACAGCCGACGCTTAAGCTCGAAATTCGAAATCCTAAGCTCGAAACAAGCTCGAAATTCGAAGGTCTAAGGTCTAAACAAGCAGAAGTGGCTGCTTTTCAATCGCTTACAGGCAGTTTCCTGTTTAAAACCTTAGATATTCGAGCTTGAGATTTGTTTCGAATTTCGAGCTTCGAGCTCCGACCTTCCCTCTGCTGTCCCGGTTTGAGCACCCCGCCCGTAACACTTGGCGCGTATTGCGTTCTTCCGCCTGGGCTCCTCGTGTCCTGGCTGACGGAATCTAATTGCCTCCTTAGGGTATACTTAAGTTAAGTCTTGCAGTTGGTTGAGTTGTCAGTGTAAGCCAGACTTACTGACCGCACGCCTGGGTAACGGCGGCTGCGTGAAGCAAGACGGAATAGGATGATTCGAATCGGAATATGACCAGTCGAATGTCCAATCTTCGAAAAGCTTGTTTCCTTCTATTCGTATCAGTGTGGACTTTTTCACTGCTGGCGGCAATCCCACAGCGGGACAGTGAAAGAATCGCCCAGGAAGAAGCGGAGGATTACTACAAGAAATGGCTGGACGAGGACATCGTTTATCTGATATTCGACGATGAACGCTCCGTTTTCAAAAGCTTGACGACTCCTGAAGAGAAAGACCAGTTCATCGAGCAATTCTGGCGTCGGCGGGACTGGGATTTGACCACCTCCAATAACGAGTACCGGGAAGAGCACTACCGCAGGATCGCTTACGTCAACCAGTTTTTCGGGAGCGGTATCCCGGGGTGGAAAACCGATCGCGGACGGATCTACATCATGTTCGGCGAACCAGCCCAGCGGGAATATCACTCGGGCGGAGAGCAGTACGTGCGAAAGCCGTACGAAGGAGGGGGCCAGACGGCCACCTACCCTTTTGAAATCTGGCGCTACCGTGAGATTCCCGACCTCGGACAGGATATCGAGATAGAGTTCGTAGACCGTTCATGGACCGGGGAGTTCAAGATGGCGTTGTATCCCTGGGAAAAGGATATGCTCCTGAATATTGATGAACTCGGGCAGACCCTGTCGGAACGGCTCAAGCTGACAAACCGGGCGCAGCGGCCTGGTCTCCACCCGGGCAACCTGAACAATACTGCCTATATGTCCAGGCACATGGGCCGGCGCTTCGAGGATCGGCCATTCGAGAGGCTGCGTCGCTATGTTGGCCTCCAGAAACCTCCCAAGATTGAACAGAAGGAACTGCAAACCATTGTAGACACGAATATCAGCTTTGAGATGCTGCACTTCTCGGTTGTGGACTACCATGTCTGGATCGACGATCGCACAGCGTTTGTTCCGGTGACCATTGAGGTTCCGAACAAGGATCTGAGCTTCTCTCCGAGCGGTGAGTTCATGAAAGCTCGGGTTGGAATCTACGGTCGAGTTACGGCAATGCTGGGTGAGATTATCTACGAATTCGAAGATGTCGTGGCCAAGGAATACAGGCCGGAACAGTTGAACGCCGGATTGACTCTGTCCTCTCTCTATCAGAAGGCCTTCAGCCTGGAACCGGGCCGGTACAAGCTCGAACTGGTGCTCAAAGACTTAACGAGCGGGAACATTGGAACGGAAGCAAGAAGCCTCAACCTGAGGGCTCCCGAAGCGGGTAAACTGTCAGTCAGCCCTCTCATCCTGGCAACCACGGTAAAGGCTCTCCCGGAATTCCCTGAGAGTGTGGAATCATTTGTGATTGGGGATGTCCGAGTTGTTCCGAGTATGAACAGGAAATTCAAGACCTCGGATGAAATGGGAGTGTATTTGCAGGTTTACAACCCGGTTTTGGACTCGGCGACGTTGCTTCCGGCTGTTTCGATTGAATTCACGGTGCAGAGAGGAAATGAGATCTTGTCCCGGCTGACGGACAGTGAAGGCGCTTCGATTGAGTATTTTTCGTCAAGACGCATCGTCGTCGTAAGAATGGTAAACCTCGAGCTCCTGGGCGAAGGATCCTACACGCTGACAGTCAGACTCAATGACCACGTCTCGAACCAGTCGGTAGCTCAACAGGCCAAGTTCGAGGTTGTGGATGGTAGCTTGGGAAAATGAGGATCAGTTCGCCTGGAAAGCTTTCTTTCATTTTCATTCTCATTCTCCTTTTCTGTCTGGACCTCGGTTCTTACCTGGGTGCGGGCCAGAGCGACGCAAAACCTCCTACCAATGTGGTGCTGGTTACGGTGGACACGCTGCGAGCCGATCACCTGCGAGCTTACGGCTATGAAGCTGTGAAGACGCCTGCGATCAACGCCCTGGCGGCGGAAGGTGTTCTGTTCGAAAACGTGATCGTCCAGACACCGATCACACTACCCTCTCATGCGAGCATTCTGACCGGAACCTATCCCTTTTATCATGGTCTTCAGGACGTGGTTGGCAGGCTGAGAGAAGGAGTTCCTACCCTGGCGGAGTGGTTCAAGGAACAGGGTTATGCGACCGGTGCTGTCGTAGGGTCATCAGTTCTACTGTCTCAATGGGGACTGGCCAGGGGTTTCGACTTCTATGAGGACAACTTTCCAACGCAGGGCATACGGCAGGTTGATTTCAGCCGGGTGGAACGGCCGGCCAACCGTGTCGTCGATCTGGCTCTGCGCTGGCTGGATGGAAAGCGGGACCAGCCGTTCTTTCTGTGGATTCATTTGTATGACCCTCATGATCCGTACGAGCCGCCGGAACCTTTCGCTTCCGAGTATCGGGATCAACCCTATGATGGAGAAATCGAGTTCGTGGATTCGGAACTGGGACGGTTCTTCGAAGCGTTGAAGCAGTGGGGGCTTTATCAGGACAGTCTGATCGTATTTACCTCCGACCATGGGGAAAGTCTTGGTGAGCACAAGGAGAAATACCACGCTTACTACATCTACGACTGTGCCCTTCGGATCCCTCTGATCTTCCGAGTTCCGTCTCACCTCTCGAGAGGGCAGTTGTCCCCGGGGAGTCGGCTTCCAAATCAGGTTCGGAGCGTTGATATCGCCCCGACGGTGATGCAACTGCTTGGGAAACAGGTCACTGAATGGATTCAGGGCGAGGGCCTGGTCGCGATGATGGCAGGCAAGCGTCCCAACATCAATTTGGAAGCGTATGCGGAAACCCACTATCCAAGGATCCATTTTGGGTGGAGCCCTCTGTTCAGCTACTCAACTCCGGACCAGAAGTACATTGAAGCACCAATCTCCGAGTTGTATGACTTGAAACAGGATCCTGGAGAACTTCAAAACATCATTGAAAAAGAGTCGGCACTCGCAAACCAACTGAAGAACCGAATGTATGAGCTGCAGAAGAAGTACGCTCCGGTAAACCGTGGTGAGGATGGTGGCGTCGAGGCAGTCGATGCCGACACGATCGAACGACTGAAGGCGTTGGGGTACGTCGCATTCTCTGCCGGTGGCGTTGCTGATTCGGGGCTGGATCTGCCTGATCCAAAGCTGAAGATCGACACCTACAACCGACTGAACCAGGCGATTGAACTTTCGCGGACGGGTGAGCGGGAAGCAGCTGTCTCAATGCTTCGGGAAGTGGCTGAAAAAGAGCCCGAGATGCCGATTGTCCACTTCATGCTGGGGTCCGAATACTTCCACCTTGGTTTGTTTTTGAAAGCCGTTGAGGAGTTCCTGCAAACCTTGAAATACAACCCCGAGTCCAACGTGGCACGGTTCAGCCTGGCTCGGTCCTATCTGCGCTCGGGTCTCATTGACAAGGCGGAAGGGGTGGTTCGAGAACTCATCACGTTGGAGCCGGCCAACTATGGGGCGCGCCATCTCTTAGCGACGATTCTGGCGAAGCGGGGAGACTATCAGGGTGCGATTCAAGAAGAACTGTTTGTAGTTGAACACCGACCTTCATATGTTGAGGCTCTCAATAATCTGGGTTCCTACTACCTGAACCTGGGAGATAACCTGCAGGCCAGTGAAGCGTACCTGCAAGCTCTCCAGTCTTCCCCCAACAGTGTCATGATTCGTGCCAACTTGACTCTCGCCTTCCTAAACCTGAAACAGTACCGTGAAGCACAGGAGTATGCACAAACCGTA
>JAUVSF010000254.1 GCA_030597245.1 Acidobacteriota bacterium | reverse complement strand
GAGCGACTCGCGTCAAGAATTAGCCCTTGTTCTCGTATTTCCTGCTCCTGTTTCTTCTCCTGAAGAAGGATGTTCTGGAGCATGTGGGCGTAGACATTTGCCAGAGCCTCGATCAGTTTCAGATCCTGAGCAAAATAGGGCGCCTGATTGAAGCGGGCTCCGAGAAGGATTGTTCCGCTCTCGCTTTCCACGGCAGGAATCGGCACCGTCTGAACGACTTCAAACGGAAGCTTTACATTCTCCGGGGCACCGAGTTGCACTTTGACTTGAGTCCTAAAGATCTTCCCAAGCCGGGATTCTGCCATCATTGAAAGTTCATCGGGGGTAGTGGCGCTTTGAATCCCTTCCAGGAAGAATTTTACGGCTTCGACGGTATTGAAACTCCGCCCCAGCCAGAAGCGATCCAAAACCATCCCAATCTTCGTGTAAATCCAAGGCAGAATTAGGACAAAGGGTACGAGAGTCAGCGCATAAGCCGCAGGTTGCATCCAAGCCTCAACTCCCAGCCGATCAATCGTACCCGGCAGTATCCGAAAGTACAGCATCAACCCGGCAAGGGCCACATAGAAGAGAGTGGCCCTTTTGACAAAAACGTCGAAAAAAGCAAAACGGTTTTCGTAATAGGAATTGGCGAAAAGAAATACGAGTGGCAGTGATCGTGACAGCCAGCTCAACTCATACATGATTCGCTGTAAACCACCCACCATTGCGATAATGATGCTGAAGAAAATCGCCACTGCACCTGTAAACAAAATCATGTTTGTCCGGATCTGCGATCTGCCCTGTTTTCTGTTTCGGGGCGGGATCTTCTTGTGCATGAAGTAGCTGAAAGTTCCGACACTGGCGAAAAGAAGCGCAAACAGGGACATCACGCTGAGCGGAAAGGCCATCCCGACGCCTTCCAGGAAACCCCGTGAGAGCAATACCCAAACTGTTAAACACGCCGCGACCGAAATCGGATAGTGGACAGCGACGAAGAGCTTCCAGCGCCAGTTGGACCCGACTTCTCGTGCTGTTTCGAGGTAGCTGAGATGAGCAATCAAGGGGGGAAACAAAAAGACCAGCCCGAGAATAATGAACCCACCCAGTTGAAGTGAGAGGAGTCCTGCTGCAAGGTTTGCCATAAACCAAACGGTACACAGCACCAGCATGGCACCATTGGCCAAGTAGAAAAGCTCTCCACGTTCACTACTCCATTCCTTAAACCAGACAAGGAGCAGGCCTCCGAAACAAACAGCTCCGAACGTGAACGTCGCTTCCGGTCCCAGTAGCAACGCGAAGAGAATCAGCAGGACACCCCAGTATCCAAGAATTCGAGAACCGGCCCCTGCCCTTATCTCTTGCTTTGATATCCGTGTCGCTAATCCAGTGTTATTCACATCCTGAGACTCCTGCCAGTGCAGAGTTTCTCCTTCTTATAAGGGTAGTGGCGGAGCTGCCAAAAGGCGAGAGTTTCGTTACCAGTGGCCCCTAGTCGGATGCTGAGTGGCAGGAAATGAGGGATGAATGGATTTTGTCGAAGTGCGAACGACGAACGGCCGGATGGGGATTGGGGATGGGGGCTTGTAACGATTATCCTGCCCGTTAGGTCGCTGGTGTCAAGTCAGAAATGGAGGAAAATCCGAGAGCGGTTCTGGAGCATCCCCCTTCGCTGAAGCTATGGGTTGTTTCGATCACGAGCACGAGCTAAGCTCCCAGTTCCCCCTTAAACCAGGTCGATATAGCCGCAGGGACACTCCTCCGCACACTTCCTGCAACCGTCACAAAGCGAAATGTTCAGGTCGTAGTAATATCCGTTATCGAGGCTTCGGGCCTTTGTGAAACAGTTACTCTGGCAGTACATCCAGCAGTTCTCACAGCCAAAACATTTCCCGCAGCTGAAACATCGATTAACTTCTTCCAAAGCCTCTTCGTTGGTGATGCCGAGATCAGCTTCCTCCTGCGGTCTGGCCAGCCGTTCTTCCGGCGCAAGAATATTCCTCTTCGCAGCGGCCTGAGGGCTGTACCAGTCAAGCTTAATGTGCTCAGAACTGATGGCTGGGATCCCGTTTGAGCCGATTGGTTCGGTGCCGCGGAGTTTCGCATGAATGCTCTCTGCCGCTTTTTGTCCCTGCCCTATGGATGTCGTGGCAATCCCAAGACGGAGAGCGTCGCCGCCCGACCAGACACCGTCGAGACTGGTGTTACCCCATTCGTCGGTCTCGAGCCACGACCCCGGTGCTACCAGGCCACCCAGCTGAGACCAGTCAGGTTGCTGGCTGACAGCCATGATCATCGTCTCCGCTTCCATTTCGTATACGTCTCCCTCGATCGGGACCGGCCGGCGCCGTCCGGAATCATCCGGTTCACCCAATTCCATCCTCTGGACATGCAACTTCGCAATCTTCCCGGAGTCGTCTCGTTCAATCCTGATTGGCGCTGCCAGGAACTCGATTTTGATTCCTTCCTCGTATGCCTCCTCGATTTCCCGCTCGATGGCCGGCATTTCGGTTCTGGTGCGGCGATAGAGGATCGTGACCTCCGCGCCCATACGCCTCGACATCCCGGCCACGTCGGAACTCAAACGCAGAGAGACTCGGGCAGCATCTATTGCCGTGTCGCCTCCCCCAATCACAACGACTTTCTTTCCGACCTCAACCGCCTCGTCCGAATTGATCTTGTTGAGAAACTCGGTTCCGGTGTAGATACCAGGGCCGTCTTCTCCCGGAATCCCCATGGTTTTCCCTCTATGGGCACCGATTCCAACGAAGACCGCGTCGTAGTCTTCCTGCAGCTGTTCAAGCATCAGATCCTTGCCGACCGCTGAATTGCACTTTATCTCAACACCCAGGTCAACGATCCGCTTGACTTCAGCATCGATTACTTCTCGCGGTAACCGATACTGGGGTATTCCATATCGAAGCATTCCACCCGGCTTTTCGAAGGCCTCGTAGACGACAACCTTGTAACCGCGCCGAGCCAGCTGGTAGGCGCAGGAAAGTCCAGATGGGCCTGCACCCACAACCGCTATCTTCTCCGGGTAGGGCCCACCGTTCTCGAGACGCGAAAGCTCAAAGGAATGTTCTATCGCCCAGTCTCCGATCGTTCTTTCCACTGAGTTGATGGCGACGGCCCCATCCTTTGCGTTCCGGTTACATTCTCCTTCGCACGGATGAGGGCAAATCCGTCCCATGATGGCAGGAAACGGGTTCGTTTCGACTTCCAGGTTCCAGGCTTTTTCCATGGCCTCGTCGAGGGAAATCCCCAATTTTTCCCGCTGCGCGATTACCGTCAACCATCCACGAATGTCGTTTCCACTTGGACAATGCTTATTGCACGGTGGCGGTTTCTCTACGTATTGCGGTCTTACGGCTGATATCTCACCGGCTCCACGTCGAGCCGACATCCGTGCCATAGAACGTTTCTTCTTGCCTTTCTTCTTCAGAAGCCCCATGAACTTGCCCTTTCTCCCGTCTTCCTACCAGGGAAATCCACCAACATTATCCAAGTGCCGGTTCCGATCGATTCTCGAATTCGGAATCCCGGCAGCGAAATTCGCTCCACAAAATAGAAGCAATGTGCTTGCCACCACCAGATGGGACGGTTTTCCGGCAGGTTCTGAACTCGGTTCGAGCCGGTCTGTTCACTCGCGCCATCCTGCGGCGGATTCTTTCCTTCGCCTGGAACAGACCCTCCGGTTACGCAGGTCTTGAACCTCGGGTGACTTGCCCCAAGTTTCGGGCTAAATGCCCCACGATCGACGCCTGGTTTCGACTTGTCTCAGCTGTAAAGCCAGAGGAAACAAGAGAGCCAATTCGATACGAAAGCATGGTGACTGGCCCTCAACTTGCTTCTTTGAAATCTTCGTTGAGTGCAGCGTTGTGTTTTGTGGGCTTGGTTCAAGCGGAAGTGACCAAGTTCATAAGCGTTGATGGGAGGAAGAAATGACGAGAACCAAGGGACCCGGGCGCGCGGAAGAAATGATTGATTCATTACGGGAATGGCAGGCCATTGAACGCCAGGCCATGGAGCAGACTGCGGAAATCATGGAGAAAACCTCAAATCCCTTTATCCGGATAATCATGGAGATTATCCGACAGGACTCGCTCATGCATCACAGAGTCCAGCAAGTCATCATCGACAGTCTCACACGCGAGTCTGTCACACTCACCCCTGAGGAGATTGGTGAGGTCTGGGACAAGATCGAAGAGCACGACGAGACGGAGAAGCATGTAGTAGAGATCGCTCAGACCCTGAAAGACAGGGCATGGACCCCCATTCACAAACAGCTGTTGGATTATCTTCTGACTGATGAGAAGAAGCACGATCACCTTCTCGAACAGTTGGGAGAGTTGAAAAAGGGGATGTACCCTTACGGCTAAACCGTTCGAGACCCCATTCTCGAGGTTTTCCCACCGCAAACCAAAACACAGTTCCTAATAGAACCTTAAAGAGAGAGGAATACTCAGTCATGATCAAACCTCATGGATCGGAAACACTGAACCCACTTTTTGTTGCGGACGAAGCCAGGCGACTCGAGCTTCAGAAGGAAGCCGAACAACTCCCTTCAATCGTCGTCAGTTCTACCGCAGCTGCCAATGCTGTCATGTTGGGAAGCGGCTACTTTAACCCGCTCACGGGCTTCATGAACAGAGCCGATGCCCTCAGCGTGGCAGAGCAAATGACGACAACCTCGGGCCTTTTTTGGCCAGTGCCCATTCTGAATATGGTTGAAGATGCTTCGGGAATCGAGGGCGCAGCCCGAATCGCACTTCGCGACCCCAACGTCGATGGCAACCCGGTGCTGGCTGTGCAGGAAGTCCAGGCCATCGAAGAATTCAGCGAAGCAGAGATGCAACTGATGACCGAAAAGGTTTTCCTGACCACTGATCAGGACCATCCCGGTGTAGCTGCGTTCAACGGCGCTGGAAGAACTTGTATCTCAGGCCCAATCCAGGTCTTGAACTTCTCGTACTTCGAAAGTGACTTCCCTGGAACTTTTCGGACCGCTTACCAGATTCGAGAGGAGATGGCGGACCTGGGCTGGGAGAAGATTGTCGCTTTCCAGACTCGCAACCCGATGCACCGTGCCCATGAAGAGTTGTGCAGGATGGCCTATGAAGCTGTCGATGCTGACGGGATCTTGATCCATATGCTTCTGGGCAAACTCAAAAAAGGAGATATCCCTGCCGATGTCCGCGACGCTGCCATCCGGAAAATGGTCGAGCTGTATTTCCCACCGAATACCGTACTGATTACCGGCTACGGATTTGACATGCTCTACGCTGGACCGCGCGAGGCGGTATTACACGCGGTGTTTCGGCAGAATTCGGGATGTACTCATCTGATCGTCGGTCGTGACCATGCGGGAGTCGGATCATATTACGGGCCGTTCGACGCTCAGACCATCTTCCACGATGAGGTTCCAGAGAATGCCCTCGATATCGAAATATTCGAGGCCGATCATACGGCGTATTCGAAGAAACTGAACAAAGTCGTCATGATGCGGGACCACCCGGATCACAGCAAAGAAGACTATGTCTTTCTCTCCGGGACAAAAGTACGTGAGATGCTCTCACGTGGAGAATCGTTGCCGGTGGAATTCTCCCGGCCCGAGGTAGCCGCAATTCTGATGGCTCATTACCAGTCGGAAAGCTGAGCTTGCTGCAGGACGGGAGTTCGCATGAAAGAACCAGACTCCCGTCCGAACTTCACTCCGGCAACGGGCTGATAGTTTCCGCATTTCAATGGCTGCTGAAACTGAACGCCCGCCGACCTGTTTCGAGATCGGAGGACTCCAATCAAGGCTTGTAAGGCGAGGTCAGAAGGTTTATTATATGATTAGTGGTTCATATAAATATTGGTTGCGATACTCTCGAATATGGCTAAAGAACTAACCTGTGCAGACAAGTTGAAGGTATTATCCGACCGAACCCGGCTCGCTGTAATGGAATATTTGATGGAGCAGCCATCGCACGTTGGACCTCTGGGTGATGCACTCAAGGTCGAGCAGAGCCTCCTCTCTCACCACCTCAAGGTACTGCGTGAAGCTGAGTTGGTTGTCGCGGACCGCGACGGAAAGGCAGTACTTTACAGTGTTGCGCCGGCAGCGAAGACCGAATCACAAAGGGCCATTAACCTGGGCTGCTGCCAACTGGTGTTCGACCCGGGCCAGCATGTCCGCAAGTAGTCTGATTCTGACCAGGCAAGACTATGCAGCTTTTCTTGAAACTCGCCCTCTACCCATCGGAAACTGAAGCCGAGAAGCCGCTGCGGCTACACCCCCCGGTGCCGGCAGCAGCTCATGAGTTCTCCAACCTGCGATTGCCGATCTTCGCGCAAATTGCTGCAGCCCGGTTTGCCTCGGGTTGCCATCGTTGGGGAGCGTTTGGCACTTGGTTTCGCTTTCCCAGGATGTCCGGTCGAGGACTTTCGATCAAAAACGCCAGCTCCACCTCCCCTCCACAGAACTGGCGCACGTCAGCCCTCGACCGGCATTTCTTGAGAGCCCATCGCGTTGTGGGGAAAGTTCGCAGCACTGCTTCTTGCTGGAGGCCAGATACGAGATACGAGATGCCGGATGCCGATAGGACTGTCCTGTTCTCGGGCTGACATCTTCTTGGTGTACTTGGTGCCTTGGTCGTAAACCTTCTTTTTCCACCGGCGTTACCGATCACCGGCATTTGGGTGTGGTCAAGACATAGGTAACACTTTAGGTTCAGGACATCGGTAAATCGAAAATCGAAAATCCCAGGATGCCACTCGCTCCTCCTGGGTCAACACTCTCTTAGGTTATATGGATCAGGGTGGTGTGGATTGAGCCCCGCCTCGCGGGGCGATATGTGTTGAGCCCAGTACGTCAGTGCTGGGTTTGGGGCTCCCACCTCATTCGAGTCCCGCCTTGCGGGACGGCATGAATGTCAATAACACCGGGAACGGCGAACAAGGAACGAGGATTGAGCCTGCTTCGCGGGGCAGGGTTGGCCGGGTGTCCCGAAGGCAAGGTGGTTGAACTGTCTAGCGAGCGCATAAGACATGGTCCGGATCCCCCACGGGATTCATGCCGGTGACGGAAGGCTGATCTGCGAAGTTCATGCCGTCCCGCAAGGCGGGCCTCGAACTTCCGATTTCGAGTTTCGAGCTTG
>JAUVSF010000346.1 GCA_030597245.1 Acidobacteriota bacterium | reverse complement strand
AACCGCAGCATGTTCAGCCCACTGGACAGGAACTGGAGAGAAAGAACCGCCAGGATAAGGCCGGTGACGCGGCCAAAACCACCCGCCGGATCTATTCCTCCCAGAACAGCCACCAGGATAGCGAACAGGAGATAGGAGGTCCCGTAATCTGCATTCACTGAGTTGGTGCGAGCGGCCATAGTCAACCCGGACAGGGACGCAAGCACGCCGCTCAGGATATAGGTCTTCAGGAGCATCCGGTTGTTGTCTATTCCCGCAAATCGAGCCGCCGTCGGGTTGTTTCCTAGCAGATAGAGCTTGAATCCAAAGGTGGTTCTGTTCAGCAGAAAGGCCATCAGTCCGGTGGCCACGAGCAAAGTGATCAACGGCACGGGAACCACTGCTATCGACCCGTTCCCCAGGAACAAGTAATACTCCGAGAACCCGAAAAGTGAGGTCCCTCCAGTCAGAACCACGGTCAGACCTGTAAAAAGCTGCATGGTCCCCAAAGTCGCGAGGATAGGAGAGATCCGCACACGGGTAATGAGCGTTCCGTTAAAGAATCCACAAATCGCACCGGTGACCAAAGAAATGAGAATGGCGGCGCCTGCAGCGACAAGATCTGAGTCCCCGGCCCATCCACTGTCCAGGAATAAAACACCCACGGTCGCCGAAAGAACCGCCGTACCCACAATCGAAAGGTCGATTCCTCCGGTAAGCATTGTGACCGAGATGGCCAGGGACAGAAGGGCAAACTCCGGCAACTGAAAGGACATGGCGCGAAGATTGTTCACGCTGAGAAACATGCCGGGTTTCAGGACTGACATACCCAGGAAAATGGCAACCGTAATGACGAGAAGCAGAGAAAGATGTACGTCTTGAGCTTTGGGAACTTTGGGGGCACTCAGCTTGACCATGAAAGAACACCCCCCTTACGCCTCGACTGAACTGCAGTCAGGCCGGTTCCCACGAGGATCAGAATCCCCACTGCCACCTTCTGCCAGTAGGAAGGCACTCCGAGCAGGATCAGACTGTTATTGATTACAACTATCAAAGCCACTCCAAGGAGCGTCCCCCCAACAGATCCATATCCTCCGCTGATCCTGGCTCCTCCCAGGATCACAGCCGCGATCACGTTCAACTCAATCCCGGAGAGATCAAACGGGTTAGCCATCCTGCTAAGAGTTGCGTGTACGAGTCCCGCAATACCTGAAAGAACTCCAACATACCCGTAAACAAGGAAGTTCAGCGTCCTGGTTGGGAAGCCGGACCTGACAGCCGATTCGAACGAGCCCCCCATCGCGAAGACTCCCCTGCCCCAAATCGTTCTATTCAGAATCAAGGAACTGACGATGGCGATGGCCGGCAAGAGCAAGAATGCCACTGGGAGTCGGTATATCACACCGCCGCCGGTGGTTCCCCGGAACAGGTCCAGTCTCGAAAAGGCCACCAGACCGGCCGGCAAGACGGCAATGTAGTCACTTCCGACGAAGGTCAGCATCAAGCCTCTGAAAAGACTCAAGGTTCCCAGTGTAACGATTAGGGTAGGCAATCGCAGGAATGAGACAAAAACTGCGTTGACAGACCCTAAAGTCAAACCAAGTAAACTCGAAAGTAGAAACGCCAGGACAATGTTTCCGTCCCCACCCAGGAAAAGCAGAATCTTAGTGGTGGCATAGAAACAAAACGTTGCAATGGCGGCAAAAGAGACGTCGATTCCTCCTGAGGCCAGTACAACAAATACCCCTATGGCCAGAATTCCTATGACAATTGAGCTACGAAGCAGGTCGAACAGGTTGTCCAGGCTAAAGAAAGCATCATTCGTGACGCCAACGAACAATGAGAAAAGGCTGATGACCATCACCAGCAGGATCTCTTGCTGCTTTCCTTTGAAGTTCATACCGCCTACACACCCCCCGCAAGGATCTCTCGAGACAGCTCGTCTTCGTCAATATCCTCAACCGTGAATTCCCGGACTAGTCTCCCCTGCCCCATAACGAGTATCCGATCGCAGTTTTCCAGAAGCTCCGGCAAGTCATCCGAGATCAGAATGACCCCCTTTTGATTCTCGACGAGGCTTCGAAGCAGTTGGTGGATTTCATATTTGGAACCCACATCCACGCCGGCGGTCGGGTTGTTCATAATCAGTATTTCAGGGGAGGTTGCCAGCCATCTACCAATGACGACCCGTTGCTGATTCCCACCGGAAAGCGATTGCACCGGTAACTCCGATGACGGGGTATCAATCCCCAACCTCTCAACCCACTCGGAAGCCATTTCACTTACGGCCCTGGCTCTCAGCACTGAGAACCGGCCGGCAAGCTGATCGACCATGGTCACGGCAAGATTCCCGGCCGTCGAGTGTTCGAGGAATAGACCCTCCCTCAATCGATCTTCGGGAACATAGGCAATTCGGTGTTCAAGTGCGGTGGATACATCGCGGATTTGAACCTCATCACCTTTAATGAAAACTCTCCCCGACTCAGAAGGAAGAAGACCGAAAATGCCGAGGGCAAGCTCCGTTTGGCCTGACCCAAGAAGCCCAGTGAGCCCCAGAATCTCGCCGGGGTGGAGTTCGAAATTGATATCAGAGTAGGCATCCGCCCGAGACAAGTTCTGTACCTTCAATAGCGGAGAGCCGGATTTCAGCCTGCCTGCAGAATCGGCCCGAGGTGCCGGACGCCGACCTGTCATGCATTCCATTATGCTTGCCGGATCGAACTCGGTCGGTTCCAAACTCGCCGTGATCCTACCGTTCCGAAGCACGGATATGCGGTCGGCAAGCTCACAGACTTCATTCAGTTTGTGGTTGACAAAAAGTGTTGCAACTCCCGAGGCCTTCAACCTCCTGGTTACTTCGAGGAGTGCTTGCACTTCCTTGCGAGTCAACGTTGTCGTGGGCTCATCCATAATGATGAGGCGTGCTCCTTGCACAAGTGCCCTCGAGATGGCTACCAATTGCCACTGGGACACGGGGATCTCTTCGACTCTCACTCCCAAATCCAAGTGAATCCCCAGCTCGTCGAGCGCACCCTTCGCCACCTTACGCATGCGAGTGCGACTGATCAGGACCTGGTTTTGAGCAAGCTCAGAATTAAGTGCAATATTCTCCTCGATCGTGAGATTCGGAAAAAGCGAAAAGTCCTGATAAATCACCTGGATTCCCAGTCTGATGGCGGTAATCGGCTGGAGGTGACTATACTGCTTACCCTCGATAAACAGTGACCCACGATCGGGCTCAAGAACGCCGGCAATGATTTTGATCAGCGTCGATTTACCCGACCCATTCTCGCCAACGAGGCCATGGATTTCACCGCAGGCGATTGAGAGTGAGACGTCCGCCAGAGCCTGTACCCCCGAAAAAGCTTTGGCCAGGCCGTCCACCCTGATCAATTCCGGGTGTTGGGGTTCAAAATCGTTCATTCTGAGTTGTGTTCATGCAGCCGGGAAAGTCAGAAGTCGTAGTCCCCAACGTTGTCACGTGTAACATCCACCCAAGCCTGGCCATAAACGACGGAATCCCGGAGGGTGACATCCCGATATCCCCGCACACCCAGATCATCGCCAGTTTCCACCGTTTCACCTCGAAGAATCAGCAAGGCCAACAGATTCATGACGTAACCGGCATCGGCCGGGTCCCAGAAGCTGATCATATCGACCGCCCCAGTGGTGAGATACTGACTGGAGACTGAAGGGAGACTGGTCCCAAAAACACAGGTCCTTTCCTCGAGCCCTCTCTCCTCGACAGCAAGACCTATTCCGGCAACGTCGGTGGAGGCGCTCCCCAAAAAGCCCTTCAACTTCGGGTACTTACGGAACAGTTCTCCAGTTTTCGCATAGGCATTCTGCTGATTGTCATATGATTCATTCTTCGAGCCGGCAAGACGCATGTTCGGATAGGCCTCCCGCTGTCGAGCAACAGCCGCATCTATCCACTCGTTGTGCGTCCTCGAAGTCAGGCTGCCCACGAAGACCGCATACTCTCCTTCTTCGCCCATACACTCGGCCAACGAGTCCATCAGGTGGGCTCCATACTCGGCATTGTCGAATGCTTCAAGATCGTAATCAAAATTCTTCTGATTTGAGGCTTCATGAGTGATAATCACGATCCCCTCGGCCATCGCTCGCTGCAACACCGGCTCGAGTGTTTCAGGAGAAAATGGGACCACCGAAATCGCATCGACGTCCTGGGCTATCAAATCTTCCAGAATCTGTACTTGCAGGGCAGCGTCGGAACGTGGGGGACCAAGAATGAACGTATTATGGCCCGTCTCCTCAGCGAAGCGTTGGATGCCAACCTCCATTCTGTTGAACCACTGAACTCCGATCAGCTTCACGACGGTCGGGATCGTGTACCGGAGCGATTCAGGATTCTCAGGCACGGATCGGTCGTTACCGTTGTTACACCCAATTCCGGAAATATGCAGCGAGACAATCAACGCCAGGATCAGTAGTCTTCCGTCTGACTTCATCCATCGCCTCTCACGTCCCTGACCCTATTCATGAATTGGTGGACACGGTCCGGATCCACGGGATTCCATGTGTTGCCGTCAACCTTCAGGCTGGTTCCTATAATCACCGCGTCAGCAATCTTCAGGATCTGCTCCACATTGTCCAGGCGAACCCCTGTATTGGCAATCACCGGCACATCCGGCATAACCTCTTTCACCTCCTGCAGGACCGACGTATCAACAGTCTGACCCGTCATCGGTCCCGAAACACAGACGGCGTCAGCCAGGCTCGAAAAAACTGCGCTTTCGGCCCGCGAAGCATTCGATCGGATACCCATGGGAGAAGCGAATTCTGCATTGACGTTATAGAAGAGCAAAGTTGTTTCCTGCAGGGCCGTGCGCAGCCTCACCGCCCCGGCTGCATCAGGGGCCCAGATCCCCATGTCGGAATCATAGACGCCTGTGAAAACTTCTCGGACGAACTTCGCACCAGTGGCATGCGCAACGGCCACGCTAGCCACCGGGTCCCAGAGGTAATTCACTCCGAACGGGACCCTCACGTTGGGTCGAACTTGAGCCACGACCGATGTCATGGCCGCCAGGCTTTCGGGCGTCGCCCGGGTAAGATAAGGGCGATCCCCTTCGTTTCCGAACATGATGGCATCGACACCGCCCTCTTGCAGAGCGTCAATGTCTCGAAGCACCGCATCCCGAATGCCGTCGATACCCAAACCATGGTCATAAAGTGGACTTCCTGGTAAGGGAAGCAAATGTGCCATGGCGATTATCGGTTTTCGTGTCTTAAGAACCTCGTGGAAACGATCAATTTGCTTCATGGATTGGATTCCTTCTGGATCAGTGTCTTTCCGGGCTATTCACACACAAATTTAAACTGAATCAGCAATTTCCCTCCTATCGTAAGGACTGCAGTCCACGAAGGCAATCAAACAATTGACCCATTTTTCTCAGCAGGCTGCGTAGCGCAGCACGTGAAGAGTCCCTGAACCCGTTCGTCGTTCGTCGTTCGACAATCCCCACGGCCCCCGGTCTCTGAGATCCCGGGGCTCCGTGTAGTACGAAGCGGCACACGTGACGGAAGATAAGCTTGTCATGTCGACCTGGAAGGTCAATCTCCCTGCAATCGACAGTCTTT
>JAUVSF010000079.1 GCA_030597245.1 Acidobacteriota bacterium | reverse complement strand
TCTTAGCCAGGCGGCCCCGCGAACGCCGTAGGATAAGCATCCTGCTCGTCACATCGATCCAGCTCCAAAGTTGCCCAAAACGTCTTTGCCGGACGCCGGACGTGTCCTCCATAGCTCGGCGAGCGAAGGAGGATGCCGGATGCCGGATGCCGGATGCCGGATGCCGGATGCCGGATGCCGTTAACATTCTCCCGTTTTCAGCCTGACATATTCTTGGTGTCACTTGGTGTCTTGGCGGTAAATCCCATAGCTGAGGAATCGCACGTGAGGATCTCTTTTGGGCAGGTGTTCGATTACGAGCACCAACAAGACCCAAGACCTGTAATTCAGGCCATTTCCCTCGCGACACCTCTTTCGACGCTGCGGACAATCCGACCTCACCGGATCCCTCAGTATTCCACCTCCATCTGGTATCATCTGGACTCTCATGTCTGTTGTAAGGTCGCACCTATATGCCAGGAACGGAAGGATCCAAAGCTGATGTACAGGAGAATCCTCCTACTCGGATGGTTCGTGATGCTGCTCGTTGGAATCACAAGCGGTTGCTCAACTGAACCCGAAGAAGTTGTCATTCGCTTTCCCTATCTCTGGCTGGATGAACCTGGTTTTGGTGGAGACATCGACCAGCAGGACTTCACGGAGCCTTCGGGAATTGTCTACCATCCAATACGCAAGACTCTCTTCGTCGTGGGCGATGAAGGAGAGATAACGGAAATTGAAACCGACGGGACTCCGCTCTTTATCGAATCGCTACCGGGTGACCTGGAAGGTATCACGGTGGTCGCGGAGACGGGACTCCTTTACATCGTCGCTGAATCGGTGGACATCATCCTGGAATACGATCCCGACAGGCGAGAGGTAACCAGGAGATTCCCCATCAGTCGAGCCTTTGAGGGCAACTCGAACTTTCTCGAAAAGCAGACCGAAAAATTCGACAACGGCTGTGAATCGATCACGTTTGTTCCGGATCAGCAGCACCCGGAGGGAGGGACCTTCTTCATCGGGAACCAATGGGATCAATCAATGGTAATCGAAGTGGAAGTACCTCTGAGGTCGAGCGGTCCCGAAGGAGGGCAAGCGCATATCGTCCGCGTACTCCCACTAAAACTGGACGATCCCGCTGCTATCTATTACGACTTCGAATCCGGCCTTCTCAACGTCGTCAGCGACGCAGACAACATCCTGGTGGAAGTGACTCTGGAAGGAAAACTTGTCAACCAATACGCCTTCCTGGGTGACAATCAGGAGGGCTTAGCCAAGGACGAAGATGGCTACCTCTACATCGCGCAGGACACCGGTGGCATCCTCAAGGTTAAGGACTTGAGAGACCAGAAACAGGACCCGGAACCCTCAACCGATTAGACACTTCCAACGAGAGCATTCTCACAGGCGGCTAGAAACAGGCCCTTCCCCAAAAAGCTCCTGGAAAAGCTCTGTCCAGCACCTCGACAAGGCCAGACGTCTTGATGACCAAGCCGTGAATTTCTGAGAGCGGCGGATGTCCCCTATCCGATCGAAAGACTGACAAATGCTTCTTAGGCTGATCAACATAGAACCCCGGGTGCAGACCGGTTTGCGAGGACTCAACAGATGCTGAGAAGCCCGAGAAACGACCAGCCTATTTGACAATTGGTCTTGGAGGAAGCCGATGGCAACCTTCATTCTACGCACACAATCACTGATTTGGAAAGGTACCGGGCGGAGTACATGCCGGAAGGCTGACCAAACCAGACTGCAACCACCTTGCCCTCGCCAGAAGGCGTCGCCGGCTTAGATCATGTCGTCCCGCGGGGCGGGGCTTGGAAACGATGCCTGGGAGCATCCGGCATCCTCCTTCGCTCTCCGAGCTATGGAGGGCAGGTTCCGCCTTCGCTCTCCGAGCTACGGCGCGATAGGTCCGGCATTTGTCATTTGTCACTTGCCATTTGTCACTGGTACCGGGTCCTTCAATGGACTCAGAAATGTCCACAGTGCGAATGCCTCGGATCATACCGAGCCTTTCGCTCACCCTGGCTTGTTAGTATATTAGGAGCAATGCAGCCGAAATCTTTAGTTGGGTCCAAAACCTCATCGGTGCAGATAACGCGAGCGAGCGCAGACACTCAAATAACCGACGCAGGGGTCGATGTCACGTTGATCCACTGGATGTTGTCCATGAATCCTTCTGAGCGCCTTGAAGTCCTGCAAGCGGCCGTGAATTCACTGTCGAGGCTTTCCCGTGGTCGATTCCGCACCTAACTTCGAGCAGTTGCTTCGAATCCTCATCGAGCATGAAGTCGAGTTCATAGTCGTAGGAGGTGTATCAGCTGTTCTTCAGGGGGCACCTGTGGCGACATTTGATCTCGACATAGTACACCGGCGAACGCCGGAAAATATTGCCCGACTACTGGCAGCTCTCCGAACACTGGACGCTCGTTACCGAATCCAAGATGACAGGGTAATCGTCCCAAATTGCTCTTTTCTGGAATCCGAGAGACACCAACTACTGATGACAAACCACGGCCCTCTCGATGTTCTAGGGGCAATCGGTGCGAACCGGTCCTATGAAGACATATTCGAGCTTGCAGTTGAGCTCGAGGTGGGAGAACTCCATCTGAAGATACTGGACCTCAAGAGCCTGATCGAAATCAAAGAGGAAATAGGACATCTTAAGGACAGGGCTGTTCTTGAGATCCTTCGTCAGACCCTGAAAGAAAGAGGGGACTGAATCCATCCTGGCCAGATTGAGCGTGTACGCGGAACACTCCCCTCTGTGCCAAAAGCGGTAACCGCTGCTTGAGTTCCCTCCCCCCAGCTTTTCACTCCGCTAGATCATTCTCCAAACCCAAGCCACTGTCTATTCCAGATAAAGCCTCAGCCATCTATCCACTCGACTTTTCATCTGATATAACGATCTCCATTATGCGTATCTTGCTGACACTAGCCCTTGCAGTTCTGGCCTCATGTGCTCCGGCTTCCGACAATCCGCTCGCGGGTCTGCTTTCCCCGGAGAACCTCGAAAATGCCGAAATCAATGGTCTCAAGATGACTCCTGGAGGCGATGGACGCTCCGTTGTGCTCAGGTTTCCATCCAGCGAAGCTCCAGGAACCATCGTCATACCGGTTCCAGAAATCGCCCGCGACTGGTCCCAAACGGGTACTTTCACCTTTGAGACAGCCTCGAATTCCACCATCCGCTATAACCTGACGATTCGGAACGCCGCCGGAGAGTCCTTCCGCTACCGGATGCACCCCTACGCCGACGTGCCCGTCAAGGTGGCGATTCCCAGCCGTTTCCTGACCCACGAGTATATGAACAACCGGCAGTTCAAGGGTTACTGGCTTTCCAACTGGAGTAACCACATCGATCTCACGAACGTGGATTCGCTGGAGATTCAGATGGCGCCAAACCAGCAAGTGACGCTGAAACTCAGCAATTTTGCTCTCACGAATGATGAAGTAGAAGATGAAATCCTTGCTGATGGACCGATGGTTGACGAATTCGGGCAGTGGATCGCCATGGATTGGCCGGGCAAGGTCAGTTCTGTGGAGGAATTGAGGGAAGCCTGGTCCGAAGAGGACGAAGCCCTCGAGGAATCGAAAGACTTTGGTTTCTCACGTTACGGAGGTTGGAAGGCTCGAAAGGAGAAAGCTACCGGCTTTTTCCACACTGCGGAAATTGATGACCGATGGTGGCTGGTCGATCCGGATGGCTATCTTTTCTACTCGGCCGGTATCGATTGCGTCCGCTATAACAGCTCTACGCGGGCCGCGGGCCGTGAGAAGGTCTTCGCGAAGCTTCCGCCAGGTTCCGGCGAAAGGACGGACTTCTACAAGGCCAACACCACTCTCCGGTATGGCGAAGAGGACTTCGTAGCGAACTGGAAAGCGAAGCAGAGCCGACGCCTTCAGAGTTGGGGATTCAATACGGTCGCCAACTGGTCCGACCCTGCCACGTGGGAGGACCCGACTGTTCCATTTGTGGTCAATCTCAACATCGGCAGGTCGGGCAAGAACTGGCACCGCTTTCCGGACGTTTACTCCGAGGAGTTCCTCAGAGCAATCGAGGCTGAAGCGGCCGGCCAGTGTACAAAGTTTCGCGACGAACCGTTTCTGATCGGGTATTTCACCGGCAACGAGGAGCGGTGGCCACACCGCCGCTTTATCGACCTCATCCTGAAGGATCCTGAGCCAACCTCAACCCAACAGTTCATTAAGGACTTTCTGGAGGAAAATCGCGACACTCCCGAGTCGCGCGAGAGGCTCACCGAGACACTGTCCCGAGAATACTTTCAGAAAGTTGTCGATGCAATCAGGAAAGCTGACCCGAATCACTTGATTCTTGGAATCCGTTGGGCGGGTGGACGCGCCTCGGACGCAGTGATGAAAGCCAATGACGTCTTTGACGTGTTCAGTCTCAACTTTTACCGCTTCCAACCTTCATCAGAGCAGATTCAACACCTGCATGAGGTGACCGGACGTCCGATCATGATAGGCGAATTTCACTTCGGAGCCGTGGATCGAGGGTACGCCCCTGCACTGGTAATGGTCAAGGACCAGAGGGAGCGCGGCGTTGCTTACCAGTTTTACGTGGAGCAGGCAGCTGCCATGCCCGCAATCGTGGGCACGCACTACTTCCAGTTCGTCGAACAGCCTGTTACGGGGCGCTTCGATGGCGAGAACTACAACTTCGGCTTTGTCAACCAGCTCGATATTCCTTACCCGGAAATGCTGGACTTCGCTCGCGCTGCTCACAGCCGTGTCTATCAGATCCATTCAGGTGAGCTCGAGCCGACCGAGACGAGAGCAGAAGTACGAGAGTAGAAGGGCCGGATACATGAGGGCATGTTGCCCGAATGGCCCCACGCCCAAATCCGAAGCTCGAAATTCGAAGTCCGAAGCAAATCTCAAGCTCGAATATCTAAGGTCTGAAACAGGCTCTCCCTGATAGCGTTCTTGGAAGCAAGTACTTCGCGCACTGGTGTAGCGATTACCCTCCTTCGCTGAAGCTATGGAGGGCAGGCCGATTACCGATTACATGGGACCCCAAGACTCAAGACCCAAGACCCAAGACCCCGAGACTTCGAGACCCCGAGACCTCTTCACGTGTCGGTTGATATCATGAGAGCGGTCAAGAGTTGAGAGGAGATTCATGGTTCACTTCGAACAACGTTTTTCGCCGTTTGCGGCAAGAATGAAGGCGGAACATCTACCTGAACTTGCGATAGAGAACTTCAAGCGGTACTACCGGCAGCTGGTCGCCGGCGAAACCGGTTGTTTCCCGGAAAGCGACATCACCCCCATTGAAAGACTCCCGGACGCTGAGGAGTTCGATGAGGAGTTGGCCGACGTGGGGCGCCTTGCACTTCCAAGAACCGTCATGCTGAAGCTGAACGGAGGCCTGGGAACGGGGATGGGACTGCAGAAGGCGAAATCTCTCCTTAAGATCAAAGGAGAATTGAGCTTTCTCGATTCGATTGCCCTCCAGTCGATCCAGATCGGGATTCCTCTAGTTCTGATGAACAGCTTTGCTACTCGGGAAGACAGCCTGGCCGTGCTTTTGGGCCACCCGGAACTGAGGCAGGACCTTCCTTTCGATTTTCTACAGCACAAGGTCCCAAAGGTGAACCAGTCGGACCTCTCTCCAGCTGAATTCCCGGACCATCCTGAACTCGAATGGTGCCCACCCGGGCACGGAGACATCTACACGGCTCTCATCACCAGCGGGGCACTCCAACTGCTTCTCGATAACGATTACCGGTACGCCTTCGTGTCCAATGCAGACAATCTCGGAGCCTTCCTCGATCCGAGAATCCTGGGCTACTTCGTGGATACCGGCGCCGAGTTCATGATGGAAGCTGCAGACCGTACGGAAGCGGACAGGAAGGGAGGCCACCTTGCCCGAGCCACAGATAGGGATCGCCGATTGATTCTTCGGGAGAGTGCGCAGTGTCCGGAAGAGGATGCCGGCCATTTCCAGGACATTGCCCGCCACCGTTACTTCAATACCAATAACCTCTGGATCGATTTGCGCGCCCTCTGGAACCTGATGGAGGATGGCAGCAAGGCTCCTGAGCTCCCGCTCATCCGAAATGTTAAGACGGTGGACCCGGCAGATTCCACTTCCACGCCTGTGTATCAGCTCGAAACTGCCATGGGTTCCGCGATATCGCTCTTCAAGGAGTCCCGAGCGATTCGTGTCGGCAAGTCGAGGTTTGCTCCGGTGAAAACGTGTGAAGATCTTCTGGTGGTCCGTTCCGACGCGACGGTTCTCACTGACGACTACAGGATTGTTCCCCATCCTGCCAGAAACGGCATACTCCCGGTAGTGAGTCTCGATCACCGTTACTATCGAGTGATACAGGGTTTGGAAGAACGCTTTCCCGAGGGTCCCCCTTCGCTGCTGCATTGTGATTTTCTTTCGATTGAGGGTGACATTCGCTTTGGCAGAGACGTTGTACTCAAGGGCAAAGTGAGGCTGGGAAACCGTACATCTTCACAACAAGTGGTGCCGGACGGAAAAGTGATCGAAGGAAGCTTGAGTTGGTAGCGGGGGTCTGGGTGGAGGATGAGCTCGTCATGCTGGCCTAGACGGCCCACTCCCCAAATCCCAAGAACCAATTCCCAATTGAATCCAAACTTCAAACCCCCTTGCAGGAACCATCTAACCTACCGAAATATAGGTGGTCAAGAGCTCTGTAAAAGTCGGGATATTGAGTTCATTGAATCGACCTTGTTTGGCATTTGGTGCTTGATGCTTGGAGCTTGGGATTGGGGAATTGGATTTCGCCGAGCGCAGGTACACCGGCTATACTGAATCACAGTCCGCCGGCGTGGTACTGGGGCCAGGGCTGGAATGTGCATTCTGGTGGCTTCGGTCAACGCCATAGAGACCAGAACATAATGGACACAGCTTCACTTTTTGGCTTAGTCGGCTTTTTCCTTGGCATTGTCCTCCAGATTTTTCTGCTGCTGCTGGTTCTGAAGAGAAAGAGGAGAACCTTCGAGACGCTCCTTATCTCTTTGCTGACAGGACTTCTGGTCTGGTATACCGGCAACTTCGTATCACTGCTGCTTCGCCAGATGGATATCAACAAAGTGGCGGCAGTCTTAAAGTGGTTCGACGTTGCAGCGTTTACCGGTCTCAGCTTTCTTCCAGCCCTGTTGCTGCACACCCACTGGATTTACTATCACAATCATTTCAAGGCTGGTCCTCAGGAAAGCAGAGTTTTCCGGCTTCTGATCTGGGTCCTTTACGCTCAGCTGTTAATGCTCCCGGTAGCTCTTTCCCGGCTTTTTGTCTATCCATCCATTCATCCGCTCCAGAAGCTGGGTCCCTTTACGATGCCGTTTCTCGCACTCCTGTCGCTGTCCTACTACAGCTGCTGTGTTCTGCAAATTCGGATTGTCCAGCGCTCTTCGAACCCGGTAGAACAAGGTGTCTTTAGACGATTGGCAGTTCTCTTTGCCCTTATCCCACCATTCAACTTCTGGGTTTTTGGTCTAGACGGCCATCGGTCAGAGCTGCTCGGCCCATTCTGGGTGAATCTGGCCCTTCTGGCCTCCCTCTTTCCCACATTTCTGGTTGCCTATTACATCTATCAGCGAGGTTTTCTTCAGATAGCGGTTCACAGGAGTGTGGCGTCTGCGATTCTCGTTCTGCTGACCATCCTGGCCTATCTGGCCGGCATTAGAAGCTTCGGGCTTTATCTGGAAGAAGAACTGGGCGCTCCTATTTTGCTCCTGGAGGGGACTTTTCTGGTCACTCTCTTACTCTTCTTTCCACCCATGAGCCGGTGGGTTCGGAACTGGGTGAGCAGGAGTTTTACGGTTGAACTCCGCAGATACAGCAGACTCGCGGACAGGGTTTCCAGAAGTTCTTCGACGTTCCTTTCTTCAACAGCTCTTTCAGACTTCATCGAACAGGAACTCGAGAGCGGCCTTCCGGCGATTCATGCCAAAATCCATGTCCGGAAGCCGGCAGAGACCGAATCACTCACATCGCTTTACCCTCTACGATCTGGAAACAGGTCGGTCGGTTATCTTGAACTGGAAATACCAGAAGGAGAGACCGGCCCAGGACAAGAAGAAGGTATCCGGCTGCTCACCAACGAAATAGCAGCAGCCCTGGAGCGAAGTCAGCTTCTCGAAAAACAACTCGCGATGGAGCGAGAATTGGAGAAAAGAAGCCACCTCGAGGATCTCGGAAGAATGGCTGCAACGATAGCCCACAATGTCAAGAACCCACTCAGCTCCATCAAGACGATCATGCAGCTCCAGAGCGAAGCTGAGAACCTGACCGAGGATCAGAAGCGGGAGATTGAGATGGTGACTGAGGAGGTTGACCGACTTGCCAAAACTGTTTCCAGCCTCCTGCGCTTTTCCAGCCTCGGCCATGAGAATTCCAAGGGCGACGAGGCTGAGGAAGTGAATCTCGAGCACTTGACAGCTTCTGTCGGAGCCGTATTCCGTGGCGACATGGACTCAAAGCGGCTCAAGCTTGAGCGTCGAGTTGGCGGCGAATCTCCAGTTGTCAGAACTCATGGCGATGCGCTCAAGGACATTCTGAGCAACCTGCTTTCCAACGCGATTGAGGCCAGTCCGGAGGGCGGCAGTGTGTGGATAGAATTCAGACATAATGAACGCCAGCTGGTTTTGTCGGTTGTCGATGAGGGCCCCGGCATTCCAGAAGAGATTCGGCACAGGGTCGGTGACTCGTTTTTTACAACCAAATCGAAGGGGACGGGCCTTGGGTTGGCGATTGTAAAACGGCGGTTAGAGCAACTGGGGGGAAATCTAAGCATATTGAATCCGGCCTTCGGCAAGGGCACCAGAATAATGGTTGCGATCCCTCTCATGGAAGACGAACCCAAAACCTGAGCAGTTGGAAAGGCAAGTGTCTTCGAGTATTCTTCAAGCGAGCCACTATCGAAAGCAGACCTAGTCGGGGACAAATTTACCTATGAAACACAAGACGACAGTCCTGATCGTAGATGATGAGGCTACGGCCCGTTACGGTATCCGCAAGACTTTGGACAAAGGCTTCGATGTTTTTGAAGCTGCAAGCCTCGAGTCTGCCCGGAAGACGCTGGAGGCTGAAAGTCCGGACATCGTGCTCCTCGATCTGAATCTGGGAGGCGAGAACGGTCTGAATCTTCTGAGCGCTACGGGCGTGGCACCGAACCAGCCGCTGGTTGTGATCATTACCGCCCATGGAAACGAGAAGATCGCGGTTGAAGCGATGAAAGCGGGGGCGTTCGATTACGTAGCCAAGCCGTTCGAAATTGAAGAGTTGCGGCTCGTCGTTCGAAATGCTGCCGAACAGATCCATCTCCGCCGCGAAAACGAACGCCTCAGGAATGAACTCGTGGCGGCAACAGGTTTCGGTGAGATGATCGGGCAGAGCGCCGCTATGCAGAAAGTGTTCGACATGATCGAGAAGCTAGCGGAAACGGATATCACTGTCCTTGTCACCGGAGAAAGTGGATGTGGCAAGGAACTGGTGGCCATTGAACTCCATCGAAGGAGTACCCGCCGAAACGGAGACCTGGTCACGGTGAACTGCGCTGCCATTCCGGAAAACCTCATCGAAAGTGAGCTATTTGGGCATGAGAAGGGAGCTTTCACCGGCGCCGTACAACGACGAATCGGAAAGTTCGAGAGAGCACGGGAAGGAACCCTCTTCTTGGACGAGATTGGGGACATGCCCGTGGGGACTCAGGCCAAGATCCTCAGGGCTCTTGAAGAAAAGAAAATCGAACGCTTGGGCAGTAATGAGAACATAAATGTAGATGTCAGAATCATCAGCGCCACGAACCGCGACCTCCTTGAAGAGGTTGAAAAAGGTGAATTCCGAAAGGATCTTTACTACCGCCTGGAGGTCGTAGGTATTCACGTGCCGGCGCTGCGACAGCGTAGAGAAGACATCCCACTACTCGTCGAGTACTTTCTTGACATCTTCTGCGACAAGCATGGAAAGGAGGGAATGAAGCTGGCGCCTGAGGCTCTGGCTGCGCTGATGCGTTATTCTTTCCCGGGCAACGTTCGACAACTTCGCAACCTGATCGAACGTCTCATTGTGCTGGCCGGCGAACCGGAGATCCGTGAGACCGACCTTCCGGAAGAGATCCGCTATTTCGATCCTGAAACTGGTGTCGACACCTCCGGGATGAGCCTGGCACCGCTGTTCGAAATGGAATTGAGACCGGCCCGGGATACCTTCGAAAGGAAGTATCTTCTCGTCAAGCTCTCGGACCACAATTACAACATCACCCACACAGCGGCGGCGATCGGGATACACCGTCAAAGCCTCCAGCAGAAGATGAAGGATCTCAACCTCAAGAAGGATACAAGCTGAGGAAGCTGGGGGCCGGCAATTGGGAATTGGGAACTGGGATCCTCCTTCGCTCTTCGAGCTATGGAGGACAGGGCTGGGAGCTAAAGGCGTTTTGCCGAAATCGACACCGAATAATCCAAACTCTTTGCGTCCTTAGCGGGCTTTGCGTGAAATCAATTAATCTCACGCCAAGACGCAAAGGTGCCGAGGGGAAGATCCGTATCTGAAAAAGCACTGGAAAACCTGTTCCTCCACCGCGGAAAACGTCTGACACCTGGCTGGAAATCTTGTGGAAAACTGTCACACAGGGGGATTCCTTGTACAGGGTCCGGACCGGTGGCTGAAGACCTTTCTTCCCCGCCGGGAAGGCTCACTTACTTCTGCCGAAAGTACTCCGCGTTGATCTCGGTATATTCCTCCCACTTCTCGGGGACTTCGTCATCCGGGAAGATGGCTTCTACTGGGCACTCCGGAACGCAGGCCCCGCAGTCGATACATTCTTCGGGATCGATGTAAAGCATAGTGGCAGCCTCGAATTCCGGTTCGTCACTCCGGGGATGGATACAATCCACGGGGCAAGAATCAACGCAAGCAGTATCCTTAGTATCAATGCAAGGCTCAGTAATAGTGAACGTCATTCAGCTCTCCTTCTATTTCTCAATCCACAGAAGCCAGGTCTAACAACAAGCAAAGCATCCTGCGGTCTTAATGACCCAGCATCATTTTACCCTTTTCCACATTCATCTCAAGCAGATGCCGGAGTACATTTACCACAAAAGACGATTCTATTTTACGAACTTTTTCGACGATAGGTGATTCTGGCTGAGAACGGGGCTCGGTGGTTAATCTCAACTGAATAAATCTAGTTGATTCGGCAAAGTCCTTTCCCATAAACTTACAACCAGTGAACCGCACGGAACGTCTTCTCGATTTAATAACCTACCTGCTGAACGCAAGGGAACCTGTTTCGTGGCGTAAGATCAAAAACCACTTCCCCGATGACTACGCGAGAGGCGTAGAAGAATCGAACCAACGCAAGTTTGAACGCGACAAAGCCGAACTCATCGCTCTGGGGATTCCGATTGACTATCAGGGCGGATCGGAGGGCCTGAAGGAGGGCTACCTGATCCGAAAAGAGAAACTCTTTCTACCGGAGGTCAAGTTCTCACCTGGAGAGTTTTCTCTCCTGATGCTGGCCGCGGGAGCTGTAATGGGTGATGAAACTTTTCCCTATCGCCATCAACTGGAATCGGCTTTGGACAAAATCACGAGCCTACAGAACAAAATCGATCCCCCACCCGATGAGATAGCTATAACCTATTCAACTCCAAAGCCGGCTGCCTCACAGTCTTCACTGATCAACAAGATTCAAGATTCATTAGACCGTCGCAAGACCGTGACACTTCGGTATCATGCTTTTTCAACCGGCCAAACGACAGAACGCGACGTCAATCCTTACGGTCTGATTTTCCGCCGAGGGAAATGGACACTTGTGGGATGGGATCATCTCAGACAGGATTTGCGAACCTTTGTGGTGAGACGAATCGAGAACGTAGAAGTGAATCTGCGTCGACCGGGAACTCCAGACTACCAGATCCCTGATGATTTCTCTTTGCGGCTTTATCAGAATCAGCAGCCCTGGGAACTTCGTATCCACGAACCGGTGGTTGTAAGGATCCGGGTTTCCAGTCACAGGCTGAACGAGTTGTTACCACAGCTCAAGAATGCTGCAGCGATCAAGAACGACGTATTCGAACTTAATGTCACGAACCGATCCGGTCTCGTCTCCTGGATCTTGTCACAGAAAACCGATGTTCAAGTACTGGAACCACCCGATATGCGGCGTCAAATATGTGACGTACTGGGAAGTCTGACATGAACGTCACTGGTCGGATCAACCGCATTCTGTTCATCTTGAGCTACGTCTCCCAGAACCAGGGCATACAGGTCGAAGACTTAGCTCGGCGAGTCGGAATGCGCCCGCGTCAGCTACTCAAGGAACTTGAATTCATCAGCCTCATCGGGAAACCTCCTTTCAAGCCCGATGACTACATCGACATCTACGTGGAGAACCAGCAGGTTCGCATTGAGTTCGATCAAAGTCTGAATCGGCCGATCCGATTCACCAGGCCGGAAGCAGTTGCCCTGCTCATGTCATTGGAGTTACTGGACGCCGAGGTTGATCCAGATGGAGTCGGATCGCTTAAGGAGAAGATCGGCAGAGCGATCTCGTCATCCGTTGACCAGGCTAGTCAGCTGGAGAATCGGATAGTCCTCGAGCGAGACACTCACCTGATAGGAGACCGATTCAGCCTGATTCGAAACGCGATCGAGAATCGGTTCAAGCTCGAGCTCGAGTATTTCTCACTCATGCGCAATGAGACGACGAAGCGGAAAGTCCGGCCCTATTTCTTGATGAAGAAGCTGGGCTACTGGTATTTGACTGGTTACTGTGAGTTGAGGAATGATCTGAGAACTTTTAAGTTCGAGAGAATCCTCTCGGCTACACGCCTACCAGAGACCTTCCCCGAACCCGAAGACTTTGAGTTAGGACGCTTCAAGGCGGACTTTGATCTATCCACGGGAGAAAGAAGGATCGAGATCTTCTTCGACAAGAAACTTGCGCCATGGATCAAGGAACAGTGGGGCACCTCTGTCCGAGACGCTGAAGATGAAGGCGTCGTCTTGACGGTGTACAGTGAGACTCTGGAGTTTCCTTCGCGACTGGTTCTCCGTTCGGCTCCCCATGCGCGCCCCCTGAGCCCACCAGAATTTGTCGAGAAGGTGAAGCGGGATGCTGAGGAGATTATAAGTCTGCAGGACCGTGAAGTTTGAGGAATGGTAGAACTGCCTTAACCATCCTCGTCCTGCTGCACAGTTTCAGTGGAAGTGTCCTTGCTGAAAAGCAGCAGGAAGAACCCTGCCCCAAGTGCTTTTTCCCAGATCTTTGGGAGGACCAGAAGAAGATCTGGACAGCCCCTTTCAAAAAAGAAACCTGGCAATCCCCCACCCCGTTCATCATGCTGGATGTGGTAGGAGCCAGCTTCGCTCTCGATGTGGAGGTATCGCGATCGCTCAGAGAGAATGAAAGTTTTGAGGATTTCAACAAGGTATTTGCCTCTCGGGCTGCTGACTTCGTTTTGACAGCGTTTCCACTCTCATTTGTCGCGGTCGGTCACCTCACAGACAACAAGGAATTGGCCATCTACGGCTGGAAAG
>JAUVSF010000518.1 GCA_030597245.1 Acidobacteriota bacterium | reverse complement strand
GACAAGGCTTACGACAAAGGGGGCCGATCCGGCACCTGGAATGTTCTAATTGCGTTTTTCCGGCATCAGGCATCTGTTTTCTGGTACCTGGCGTCCGCATTCCGCCCCCTCCATTAATTCTCTCTTCTACCCGATATATCGCTTATGACTTACACTTGTCCTTGCTATCGTTGATCCGCTCGAAGAGAATGGCGATAACCATCGAATGAAGCGTTCGAAAGGGAGGATTCAGAAATGATTAAGATTACTCGATTGTGTTTGTTAGTCGCCTGTGTCACGGCGACTGCTCTGTATGGAACGGCTTTGACTCAGGAACCTGCCGAAAAGGAGACTCCACAGGAGCCTACCGAACAGGAACCAGCCAAGCAGGAAGCGGCCCAAGAACCTGCAGGAGAGGAGACCTCCCAACCCTCCGCAAAAGAAGCGCTTTTCAAAGACGCTTCGGAGACTTTCAAGCAGGCGAAGGAGAAAAGCGCTGATATCTTTTCCCCTGCTCAATATGCCAAAGCACAACAGGACTTCGCGAAGGCTCAGGAGCTCTACGATGAAGGGGACCGGCTGCAGGATGTCTATCAAAATCTCGCGAGCTCCATGAAGGCTCTTCAGTCAGCTATGACGACAGCCGAACTGGGCCAGGTGGCTCTCAAGGATCTCTTGATTGTTCGGAAAGAGACTATCGATTCAGGACTTTCTCTCGAGGACTCGAAAGACTTCCAAGAGGCCGAGAAGAAGTTTCGTCAAGCGGTTGAGAAGATCGAGAAGGACCGCGACACAAAGGGGGCTCGCAAGCCGAGTGAGCAGGCTGCGGAAAAATATCGGAAAGCAGTGGTCCAGGCTCTCCAGAAAACAGTCCTTTCTGATGCGAAAAAGAAACTCAAGGATTCCAAAGACGCCTATACCAAAGACGCCTATAAAGAGGCTGAGAACTCCCTGAAGGACCTTGAAAAATATGTCAAAGCAGAGAGCAAGAAGGAATTCTCAGTTGCTGAGTTGACCTCTATCATTACCAGGGGAGTTGAGGCCGCCCTGAAACCGCCGGCTGCCGCTCCCGACCCCAGTAAGACAAGCTGACACGGGCATCCAGAGGCGCATGGTTTCAGAGGTGTAGAGATTCAGCGGTCCATCTAGAAGGTCGTAGACATGGAGAACTCGAAGCAAACATCAGAAGACAAACGGTTTCACGCCAGAGCGCTGGAAGTCACCTTACGAATTGGGTTTGTTCTGCTCCTTATCGCCTGGTGTTTTTGGATTATCATGCCCTTCATCGCAATGATCGTTTGGGGGTTGATCATTGCGGTCGCTGTTTACCCGATGCACTCCAAGCTCCTGTCGGCAATCGGTAACCGTCGAAAACTGGCCGCTGCCATTTCGACTTTGCTGCTGCTGGCACTTTTTCTCGTGCCTGCCGCTGCTTTGACCGAAAGCTTGATAACAGGGGCCCAGGGCCTTTACGAGCAGCTGAGTTCCGGAGAGATCAAAGTCCCACCGCCACCGGAAGGCCTCGGAAGCTGGCCGATCATTGGTAAATCCATTGAAAAGACCTGGCGGCAAGCCTCCACGAACCTCGACACGGTTCTCGAGCAGTTTGCCCCAGAGTTGACGAAGATGGCAGGAACGCTGCTCTCGGCCATTGCTGGAACTGGATTGAGTCTTCTTCAATTCTTGCTTGCGACTATTATCGCCGGAGCGGTGTTGGCGAATGCTGAAGCCGCGCAGGTTACGGCTCGAGGCTTCGCTGTGCGGATGGCTGGGGATAGCGGGAAGGAATTCACCCGTGTCACGAAGGAAACCGTTCGCAGCGTGGCCCGGGGGATCCTTGGCGTGGCACTGATTCAGGCACTTTTGGCAGGATTGGGTTTTCTGGTGGTCGGGTTGCCTGCAGCCGGTTTGCTCGCCATGATTTGTCTACTGCTGGCGATCATCCAGCTGGGTGTTGGGCTTGTCACAATTCCGGCAGCGATCTATATCTTCTATACAGCGGATACTGTAACCGCTGTCGTATTTCTCATCTGGTGCATTGTTGTCACAGTCATCGATAATGTTCTGAAGCCCATCTTACTGGGAAGGGGAGCCCCGGTTCCCATGATTGTGATCTTCCTGGGCGTAATCGGAGGCTTCCTGTCTCAGGGGATTATCGGATTGTTCCTGGGAGCAGTGATCCTTTCACTCGGTTTCAATCTGTACCAGACCTGGGTAGATCAGACACCCGAATCAGAGGCTTGAGGGGGGGGAAGTCTCGGGGTCTCGAGGTCTCGGGGTCCCGAGGTCCCGTTGTCTCGAAGCTGACAAATCGTCTCCTTGCGATTCCTCAGCTTCAGGATTCACCACCAGGTCACCAAGCACACCGAGAAGACGTCACCCAGCGACATCCGGCATCTGGTATCCGGCATCCGGTATCTGGCATCTGGTATCCGGCATCCGGTATCTGGTATCTGGTATCTGGTATCTAGCATCCCCCTCCGCTCTTCGAGCTATGGAGGACAGGTCCCTCTCCGCTCTTCGAGCTTCGGAGGGCCGGTCCGGCATTTGTCATTTGAAATTTGTCATTTGAACTTCCACAGCTCTGGCTTTTCCTGCAACTCTGAATAGAATAGGTTCATGATCAGAAGAATTGTGCTCATCGTTCTATTCATCACTTTCTCCTCAGTCGCTTTTGCCGGCGATGAAAAAGCGGCCGTCGAGGCGGCCGAGCGCGCCTGGGCCAAGGCAGTGGTCGGAAACGATTATCCAGCGCTCGAAAAGATTCTTGCCGACGATCTCTACTACTCACACTCGAATTTCGTGGAGGACACCAAGCGGAGCTACATCGACAACCTGAAATCGGGAAAGGCCCGCTACTATGTCCTTGACATCGAAACGCTCAAGGTACGGATGATCGACGATCGAACAGCACTGGTCGGAGCAGTTGCCGAGTACCAGACGAAGGCGCCAGACGGGAGTCGCCAAACGTCGATACTCAAAACGCTGCACGTGTTCCGCAAGAATGACGGGCTGTGGCAGCTCACTGCCCATCAGTCCGCACGAAAGCCGTAGCGTCTCTCAGCGACGCAGAATCCTGGCTTAAAGGATTCTTGGGTTCACCATAAAGGCACCAAGAGCACTAAGAATCAGGAACGAAGCAGACACAACAAGCAACCCGATGCCCACTTTTGTCAAGAAATATCTGTTACCGGGATTCATCTTTCAGTCGATAGTGATCGGAGGAGGCTACGGAACCGGTCGGGAACTCGTTGAATTCTTCTTGCGCCATGGTCCGGTGAACGGCTACCTGGGCATTCTGATTGCGACCTTAATCTGGTCGGTGGTTCTGGCCATCTGTTTCGAACTGGCCAGGCTGGGCAGGACTTACGAATACCGGACCTTCGTCGCCGCACTGCTCGGAAGAGGCTGGATCGGCTTCGAGGTGGTCTATATCGTGAGTCTTGTAATCACAGTGGCGGTTATCGGATCAGCCACTGGAGAGCTATTCTTCGCGATCCTGGGATGGCCTCGAATCTGGGGCACAGTCCTGATGATGTTCCTGGTGGGACTGCTCGCCTATAAAGGCAGTTCCCTGATCGAAAAGGTGTTTTCGTTCTGGTCAGTCACGCTCTACGCCTTTTACCTGAGTCTCATCGTACTGATCTTCTGGTCCTTCGGGGATCTCGTGCTCGAAACTGCCCCCCTCTATGTCGCGGACACGCAGTGGGCGCTTGGAGGGATCAAGTATGCTGCCTACAACCTGGGTGCCGTACCTGCAATGCTATTCTCTCTTCGATACTTGGAGAAGCGCAAAGAGGCGGTAGTGTCCGGTTTACTAGCTGGGCCGATCGCCATTATCCCCGGTGTCTTTGTCTATACGGCCATGCTCAGCCAGTATCCACAAGTCGTAAACGACGCTCTCCCGATT
>JAUVSF010000177.1 GCA_030597245.1 Acidobacteriota bacterium | reverse complement strand
TGGCCGACAATTTGGTGGATGTACTGGTCGCAACCGGGGAGGTGGCGGAGAAACTGGAGGCAGGGGAAGTCCTTCGCGTTCTTCGTCCGGGGGGAACCGCCTTACTCGCCGGACGTGAACTGACAAAGCCCTTTCCTGAAGGAGTCGACGAATGGAGCCATCCTTATCACGGACCCGACAATAACCCGCAGTCTGAGGACCAGCTCGCCCGGGCGCCTTATCTGACCCAGTTTCTCGCCGAGCCCTACTACGCCCCTTTGACACAGGTGGGGGTGGCCTCGGCCGGCCGGGTCTTCAAAGCCTTCGGTAATATCGCCTTCCCCACCCGGGAGGAGGCTTTGCTCAACTCACTCGTCGCCTTCAACGGTTACAACGGCACCATGCTCTGGAGGCGGAGGCTGTCCCCGGGAGTGATGCTTCACCGGAACACGATGATCGCAACGCCCGAGATTCTCTATGTTGGCGACCACCAGTCGTGCAAACGCATCGACACCATTTCGGGCCGGCTGATCGATGAGATCATCCCTCCCGAAGACGTGGCCGGTGGGACGTTTTGGAAGTGGATGGCTATGGAGGACGGCATCCTTTACGCACTCGTGGGAGAACAGGAGCAAAAGGATCCGGTCGTTCGCCAGCGCCGGCAATCGCATGGATGGCCCTGGGATCCGGTCTCCCCGGGCTTTAACCGGTCCGAAAATCCATGGGGTTTCGGCCGCAACTTACTGGCCATTGACCCGGAAAGCAAGCGGGTCCTCTGGAGTCACCACGAAGAAGATCCAGTCGACAGCCGAGCCCTGTGTATGAAGAACCGCCGGATCTACATCTACCGGGACGGAGCGTACCTGGCCTGCCTGGATGCAACGAATGGCGAAACCCTCTGGCGCAAGACTCCGCAAAACGGTACTGAGCTTTTTGAGGCGCTCGGTCGCTCACTGAATCGACAGGACTGGCGCACCAACTGGCGGACCGCCAACTATCTCAAGTGCAGTGACGAAGCACTTTATTTCGCGGGGCCGACGATCGGAAAGCTCCTGGCTGCCTCGACGGAGGACGGATCCGTCCTTTGGGAGCATCCTTACGACAATTTCCAGTTGGTACTGCGAGAGGATGGCCTCTATGGGATCAGTGGAGAGGTGGACGGACACAACAGTCTCAGGTTCGATCCGTTGACGGGTGAAATCCTTGCTGAGATTGAAACTCACAGGCGCGGGTGTACTCGGCCGAATGGTTCAGTGGACGCAATATTGTACCGGGCCAGAGGGGGTTCGGTTCGCCTGG
Organism: Acidobacteriota bacterium; assembly: GCA_030597245.1. Lineage (GTDB taxonomy): Bacteria > Acidobacteriota > UBA6911 > RPQK01 > JAPXNP01 > JAUWTT01. The sequence goes on along the minus strand of JAUVSF010000177.1, from coordinate 7,438 downwards.
ATGTGAAGAGCCAGGCGCCCCAGTGGATCTCACCCATGCGCGCCCAGTGTCAGGATGGTGTCACGATTGCCAATGGCCTGCTCTACTGGTGGCCTTCGGTCTGCGATTGTCAGAATACCCTCTACGGCCTGACTTGCCTTGGGCCGGCTGGTGATTTCGACTTCAGCCAGGAGGCCCGAGAATCAGAGCGACTGGAGATGGGTTCCGGGGACATTTCTCAGGTTGCTGCGCTGCCGGAATCCCCCAACGATTGGCCCACTTTCCGGGCGGACAACCTGGGATCAGCCACGGTTGATGCGGAGATTGCGGAAAACCCGACTCGTCTCTGGTGGCACAATTGGTCCACAAGCTTCACCCCGACGCCACCCGTCGCAGCCGGTGGCCTCGTTTTCCTGGGCGGCTCAGATGGGATTGTGAGAGCCCTGGACGCCCAGCAAGGAACGGTACGCTGGAAGGCCTATACAGGCGGTGCCATCCGTTTTCCTCCAACCCTCTGGAAGAACCGTCTTTACGTCGGATCGGCCGATGGATATGTCTACAGTTACGAGGCTGCAACGGGTCGTCTGCTCTGGCGCTTCCGAGCCGCCCCAATCCACCGTAAGATCCCGGTATACAACTCCTTCATGTCCACATGGCCGGTGGCCGGCGGGGTTCTCGTACAGGATGGTGTTGCCTACGCTGCTGCCGGGATCGTCAACTATGACGGAGTTCATGTCTACGCCCTCGACGCGGAGACCGGCAGGATTCGCTGGCAGAACAATAGCTCCGGACATCTGAACCAGGAAGCCAGAACTGGTGTCAGCGTCCAGGGACATATGCTGATTCTCGACGGGAAGCTCTACCTTGCCGGTGGGACTTCGGTTTCGCCCGCAGTCTACGACCTCGCCACCGGAGAATGCCTGAATGATCCCGCTCCTCTCGACCTGGTCGGCTCCATGAGCGTTCGCGGCCAGGAGTTGTTCAAGGTTGGAGACCAGGTTATTGTGAGTGGTAAGCCGCTCTACGCAGATCCAGAACACCCGGTCTATGATCCCAGCGTCTTGAGGAAAATCCTTCATACCTCCGCTCACGGACGAGACGTGGTCTGGCTCGACAGCCGCAAACTCGTGTGTTACCGGGAGATCGCCACGGAAGCCCTCAATCGGTGTGTCGCCAAACCGCCAACCGAACCCGCCTGGGTAATCGGGGGATGGGGGAAGTTGGACATTCCTCAGAGACCACTCTGGAAACAGGACTGCGAGGGAAGCGTAGCCTTTGCCCGTGCTCGGAATGTCTTACTGCTGGCGAAACCTCACCTCGAGCAGGTTGCGGACGGAGTCAGTTTGGGTCAGAGCCATGGTATTGAGATGATTGACATCAAAACTGGTGAGAGGCTCGAGAACTGGATGCCTCTACAGGAACCTCCCTTACCCTGGGGCCTTGCCGTCGATAGTGCAGGCCGAGTCTTTGTGACGATGAAAGGGGGCAATATCATGTGTTTTGGACAGGAAGGGTGAGGCAGGATTTGAGGGCAGGGCGCAGCCGTGAGTTAATCCTCTCGATTGTCTTTTTCCTGCTGCAGGCCGGACTGTTCCAAGATGCGTTTGCCTGCCGCTACAATGTTCGAGAGACCGGTTTTGTGGACTTTGGGCTGGACAGGTACAGGCTGTACTGCCTGGTCGGTGCCGATACACCTTCCGAAGTGCGGTCGCAGCTGCAAGACATCGCAGAGCAGGCCTGCCGGGACAGCAACGTCATCCCCGAGGTCGTGGCGGCTGATTCGGGTTCGGGTCTTCTGCCCCCGGGTGTCAAACTCCAATCCGAGATTGAGCACTTTCCAGCAGCAGTGCTGGCTGCTCCGAGCGGCGCGGGTCTATCGCTCGACTTTGAGTCGGCCTCGGAAGGATTGGCTCGGTCCTTCGAGAAGCTCGTCGCCCGTGTAGTGTCTTCTCCGCTTCGCCGCAGGATCGTGGGGAAGGTGGCGAGCAGCTACGCCCTTGTCCTCCTGTTCGAAGGGTCCGACCCCGAACGGAATGAAAGAGCATTCCAAGTTATCAGAGACGCAGTCGGAGAGCTCGACCGACAACTCGAGTTCATGCCCAAGCCGATCGCAAGAGGCCCTGCAACGCTCAGAATCCCTCCAGACGAGGCGTCCAGCGACCGGCTGCTTCTCTGGAGCCTCGACCCGAACTGGAGCGATACCGTCGAGCCTCGAGCCGTCGTCCTGTACGGACGGGCACGTCAGCTGGGTCCGGTGCTCAGCGGTGACGCAATCAATAAAGACTTGATCTTCCGGATCCTGGCTGTTGTCGGCGCAGATTGCGAGTGCGGGCTCGATCCCAGGGTGCTGCGGGGCACACCTCTGCCGGTGATCTGGGATCGAGGAATCCAGGGGCAAGTCGCCGAAGAGCTGGGATTCGATCCTGAAAGTCCGATGGTTAAGCTGGAGGTAAGTCAGATCCTGCGGCTTCGATCCAGGCTGTGGCCTGAAGCAGCTGATAGTTCCAGCGCTCATGGAGCTTCGGCGGCGACGGATGATTTCCCTGTACCCTTTGTCGAGGACATGGAGGCCGAGGAGAGGGCACGTCCCCTGGTAAGGAAGCTCGCTTATCAACTCGGATTCCTCGCCCTAGTGATCTTCGCAGGCGGAGCCGCAGTGATGGTTTGGGCACGCAGGAGAGAGTCATGACTGCTGATCGACGTGCTGGGGGGAATGGATACCAGCTATTGCCAAGGCTTGCGTGTGCTCGCCTCAAGTAAGAATGACATCAGAAGAAACAGAGCTGACACCCACAAGATTGTTGCCAAGGAGAGAGACTCCACACCTCGGGAAAACAATACAGGGTAGAACCAGAAGAACACTCCTATCCCTGCTAAAGCCAGAGCGAGAAAGAGCTTGGCCATTTTGAAGCCTCCTGAGGGCCAGAAATGGGGCGAAAGACTGGATTGGTACCTACAACCCTTGCTAAGCCCCGCTTACCGTTGCTGGTGGCGATCTCATCACATGGACGAACACTTCCACTAGGCAATTCTTGTGAAAAATGTGGAAGATCTTTGGAAGTTGCTTAAACAGAACCTGAACGTATGGCGACATTCCAGGGAAGCACGCAAATCGACCTCCGCACATCCTGAGGTTGAATCGTGGGGTGCTGAATTAGGTTCTGTTTGAGAAAACCGAAGCTGAGGGTAATGGCACCCTTGAGGAACTACTTCGCGCTCATCGCGCTGTGACGACAACGAAATCGAAACAGATCCCAAGCTCGAATATCTAATGACTGAAACAGGCTGTCGCTTATAAGCTATTTAGAAGCAGTGCCTTCAGGGCGGTTAGACCTTAGACCTTCTAATCTCGAGTTTGTTTCGAGTTTCGGATTTCGAGCTTAGAGTGAGCCCGGCACTGAAAGGGCCTGCCACTCAGACCGCACGAAACCCAATCGACAATCGACAATCGTAAATCGTAATTGTCCTGGCGGAGAGGGTGGGATTCGAACCCACGGTACAGGGTTACCCGTACACGCGCTTTCCAAGCGCGCTCCTTAAGCCACTCGGACACCTCTCCGTGACTTCGGAGGAGGTGGGATTCGAACCCACGTGCCTAGCTCATCACCAGACAACCCGATTTCGAGTCGGGCCCGTTACGACCACTTCGGTACTCCTCCAGGCTGTTCAAACGAGAGGATATCATAGGGGGCGCGGGTCTTGAGTCTTGAGGCCTGAGTCCTGAGCCTTGAGTCCTGGTCGTCAATTTGATCGCGAGCTTTGTCGAACTTCCTATGCCTGAATCGACCAAGTTTACGACAAGGCTTGCGAAAACCCGTGATAGCTTGCCCTTATCAGTTTCCCATCTGGAATCCCGGGGGGTGCCGTATGGTTGCTCCAGACTCCGAGACTTCAAGACCTCGAGACCTCAAGACCTCCAGACCCGAGACTCAAGGCTTTTCCCTCAGCGAAAAATGCTATAGTTGAGCTCGTTTGCAGTATCAGGTTTCGGGCCCTGTGCAGCGTCCCCCTCGAATCATGTCAGGTCCGGAAGGAAGCAGCATTAAGAGGACAAGGACGGGTGCCGCGGGTAGCCCGGAACCTGATCAGCGCGACACGACACGTAACGGGGTCGTTAAAGTCGCCGGGGAACGGCTTCGGCCACTCTTCTCTGCCGTCCTCTAGAGGGCGTCGGATTCACTTCAGCGTTTGATATCGAGATGTCGTACCAGGTTATTGCTCGTAAATGGCGCCCACAAAACTTTGACGAGATGGTGGGACAGGAAACGGTCACACGAACTCTTCAGAACGCCTTGAAAAGCGGTCGCATAGCTCATGCTTTCCTTTTCTCGGGTGTACGGGGCGTCGGCAAAACGACGGCAGCTCGCATTCTGGCGAAAGCTCTCAACTGCAGGGATGGCATCAACCCGAAACCGTGTGACGAATGCGTTTCTTGCGAAGAGATTCGGAACGGCAACAGTATTGATGTCCGGGAAATCGATGCCGCTTCGAATCGCGGAATCGATGACATCCGCGCGCTCAGGGAAAGCGCGCGCTACGGAACGGCTCGCGACCGATTCAAGATATTCATCGTGGACGAGGTCCACATGCTGACTAAAGAGGCATTCAACGCCCTGCTAAAGATTCTCGAGGAACCTCCGTCACACGTAAAATTCATTCTCGCCACGACTGAGTTTCAGAGGATCCCCCGGACGATTACCTCGCGCTGCCAGAAGTACGAGTTCAAGCCGATTGCGTATCAGGGCATTCTCGACAGGCTGAGACTTATCGCTGAAACTGAAGGTGTCAAGATTAGTGATTTCGCACTTTTCGCGGTGGTTTCAGTCGCTCAGGGGAGCATGCGGGACGCGCAATCGGCACTTGACCAGATCCTGGCCTACAGCGATCGCGAGGTGCAGGATGAAGATGTGAAGGCGCTCCTCGGAGTGCTGGATCAGGGTATTACCGCCGAACTGGTGCAAGTAGTGCTCGACAGCGATCGCGGCGGCTTGATCAAACGACTGCAAGATTTGGCTGGAAGCGGCATTACACCGCAAGTCCTCTGTACCAAACTGATGGAGCGTGTGAGAGATCTGCTGGTCTGCAAGGCCGCGGGCTGGGACACGGCTCTACTCCAGTTGCCGGACTCGGAAAAGGACCAGCTTCTTGCGCAGGCTGAGAAATTCTCAGAACTGGACTTGATTCGCTTCTATGATCTCTTGAATCGGACTGGAGACGAGCTGCGCTGGCATACACATCCCCATGTCCATCTCGAGATTGCTTTGCTGAAGCTCGTCGAGTTAGCCCAGTTGCCGGCCCTCGAAACAGTCATATCGAGGCTCGAAAGCGGTCAGTTGCCGCCGCCTCTCGCTGGTGGAACCGCTACGGGAGGGAGAAACCGTTCGGCAACGGCAACCTCTCCTGCTTCCAATAGTGGTGATGGCCCCCCCCAGCTGACCGACTCCGTCAAGGGGAGCTCAGACAAGCAGAGTTCCGGCGAAGTAGCGGCGTCCCCTTTCACTCGGATTGAAGCCCCTACGGGCGACCCCGTTCAGGATTGGATGATCAGCCTGCAGGACCGATTCAAGAGCCTGTATCAGCAACTCCAATTCGCTTCCGACGTCGTCTACTCCGATGGGAAACTGACAATCCAGTTTCCAGCTTCAGAGCGCTTTCATGCCCAACTGGTTGACAAGCCCGACACCCAACGCAGGTTGTCGGAAACTTTTGCTAGCATTGCCGGGTCGAAGCCCGATATCAATGTTTCCGTGGTCGGGGAAGTTGAGGTTGAGAAACCGCGTGCGAACCCGATGGAAGATCCCAGAGTCCGGAGTTTCCTGAAGAAATATCCGGGAAAAGTTATCGTACGAAGGGATATCGAGGATTGAACACGTTGAGAGAGGACTGACCGTCTATGAATATGAAGCAGATTCAGAAAATGATGAAACAAGCTCAGTCCATGCAGTCACAGCTCGAAGAAGAGATGAGTCAGATTGAGGTGGAGGGGAGCAGTGGAGGCGGGATGGTTACCGTCGCTCTTGACGGGAAGAAGAACCTGAAGTCCATCAACATTCAAAAGGACGTTGTGGATCCGGATGATGTTGAGATGCTGCAGGATCTGATCCTGGCTGCCGTAACAGAAGCCGGACGGAAAGTCGATGAGACGCTCAGCAGTCGCCTGGGTTCGATGAGTTCAGGGCTGTTGGGAGGGCTGTAACTGGGGCTGGCCGGCACCTCAACTGGAGGGGATTTGAAGAACTCAGGAGACCGTCGAGAATGACTTCCGATCGCGACCCCATTCAGGTCCTGATACGTGAGTTTCGGAGATTACCGGGAATTGGGCCCAAATCGGCTCAGAGGCTTGTATTTTACCTTCTCAAAGAACCGGATGAAACTTCGAACCGGCTCGCCGAGGCCATTCGAGGCCTGAAAACCAGCCTTCAGCTCTGTTCTCAGTGCAGCAATATTACCGACACGAACCCCTGCCGCCTTTGCCGGGACCCTAGTCGGGATCTGAAAACCATTTGCGTCGTCGAAGAACCGTTCAACGTTCTTTCGATAGAGAAAAGCGGTGGGTATCGCGGCTTGTATCATGTGCTGCACGGTGTGATCTCGCCGATCAACGGGATAGGCCCTGAGGATCTAAAGGTGAAGAATCTTCTCGAAAGGCTTGCAGACGGAAAGGTGGAGGAAATCATTGTCGCCACCAATCCAACCGCTGACGGTGAAGCAACGGCTCTGTACTTAGCTCATCTTATCAAGCCTTTAGGAGTGAGAATGTCACGCATAGCATCAGGTATTCCGGTGGGTAGCGATATCGAGTACGCCGACAGTTTGACGCTCTCAACGGCGCTCTCAGGCCGCCGCGCTTTGTAATTGGGAGTAACCACAAAAGCACAAAATCACTAGGGGACTAATTTCGTGTTTTTGTTCAGTTCGTCGTAATAGAAAGTATGACGACTTTTAATCCCATTCCCGAACTGCTCGAAAAATATGCCCGTGAGGTTGTTGATGCTTCAGTGGAAATCCACTTGGCTTTGGGTCCCGGTTTGCTGGAGAGCGTCTATGAGGTTGCCATGGGCGTTGAACTGGTGGAGCGGTCCATTCCCTTCGAAAGGCAGTTAAGGCTACCAGTCACGTATAAATCCCATTCAATCACGGCTGGCCTGAGATTGGATATTTGGATAGATCGCGCCCTGATTATTGAGCTGAAAGCCGTCGATCACCTTGAGGACATCCACACCGCACAACTATTAACTTATCTAAAACTAACCGGGAACCGGCTTGGCCTGCTTATCAATTTCAACACTCCACGCATCAGGCGGGGTATCAAACGGCTGGTTCTTTAAACCCTATTTATTAGTGCTTTTGTGTTTTAGTGGTTCGTCTTGGTGGTTAATTCGACCCATTCTTCGCCGTCTTCGAAATACTCCTTTTTCCAGATCGGGACTGACTCCTTGAGCGTGTCGATAAGATACCG
>JAUVSF010000183.1 GCA_030597245.1 Acidobacteriota bacterium | reverse complement strand
CGACGCCAGGGAACAGCGGGGTATCGATAGGAGACAAGACTCGAGCCCAGTACACCTTTGGTGACGCGTCCGACCTTGGCAAGACTCCCTCGCAAATTGCCTACGAGATCCAGATCAGTAGCTCGTGGGACGACGACTATGGATCAGGCAGCCTCTACTCCATTATCGAAGCGAAGCCGGGGTACCAGAAGTCAGAAGGTTGGAACGCCTTTGACATAGAAGTACGCAGGAATTCGATCCGTGTCGCTCTGAACGGACACCTCGTCGCAGAGCACGCGGTGCTGCCGGATCGCCCGACACAGGGACCAGTCGGCCTTCAGCTACACGACGAAGGCAGCATCGTCATGTTCCGAAACATATGGCTGCGAAATGTGTCTGGTGCAGAGACAGCCCAGAGCCAGACCGAATAAGCCTTACCCTCAGAACACCTCAACAAGGAAGTTCGAACTTCGAATTTCGAACTTTCTTCTCACTGGGCTCCGGCCTCTTTCAAGACGGCCACCGTCTCGGCATGGTCGTTGTTTTCAGCCCATTTAAGCGCGGTCCACCCGTTCTTGTCTGTGGCTTTGAGGTCCGCCCTTTTCTCAATGAGAAGTGTTACAACCTCCGAGTGACCGCGAAGCGCCGCCCAGAGCAGAGCCGTCTGCATCAACTTGTCAACAGCGTTCACTTCTGCTTTGTGCTCAATCAGGATTCTGACGGTTTCGAGATGCCCGTTCTCAGAGGCGCGCATGAGAGCTGAGCGGTCCATATTGTCCTTCGCCTCGACACCGGCCCCATTCTCGAGAAGGGTGGTGACGATGCCGGCATGGCCCTGTTCAGCGGCTCGAAGCAACGCAGTGCATCCGTCCTTACCCCAGGCGTTGACTTCGGCTTCCCCCTCAACCAGTGCTTGGACAGCCGCTTCTTGACCATCATAAGATGCCAGGATCACGGCCGTACAGCCTTCAAAATCCTTGGCCTCAGGGTCTGCACCACTTTCGATTAGGAAACGAACAATATCGGCATTTCCACCGCGGGCGGCATGGGTTAACGCCGTTCTCGCCGAATTGTCGGTACCGTTAACATCTGCACCCTTTTCAATGAGCGTTTCGACAACCTCGGCATGCCCGTCGGTAGCTGCGTGCAACAGCGGCGTCAAGCCGTCGAAGTCTTTGACTGCAACGTCAGCACCATTGTCCAGCAGAAGATCCACGACCTGAAGATGGCCGTTCGTCGCCGCCAGAGTGAGTGCTGACTTGCCTGTCATATCCTTCGAGTTTACATTGGCCCCTTTGGCTATCAGAGCTTCCGCAATCTCGGCATTGCCCTTTTCAGCAGCAATCATCAAAAGTGTTCTGCCTTCGGCAGCCTTCTGTTTTGCTTTCGCCCCCTGGTCCAGGAGTGATTTGGCCGTAGTGGCATCACCCTGTTCGACCGCCGAAACCAACAGTTCGTCAGAACTGGGACCGCAGGCAGGCAAGGCTAGCATGAGTAAGCAGAGGCCCCAGGCGAATTTCCGAATGAAAAGCATAATGCACCCCCCCCGAGTTAGAAGTAGATGTGTAGATAAAACACAGTCTGGCCGTTTGGGTGCGAAATGAACACTGGTAACTTGGCAGAAGACATACGCAGCAAGATCGAACTCCCGGCCAGACCCATTAACCATCTTATGCTAGCACGCACTCAGCGGAATTGAAACGGCCTCTTTCAGTCCTTAGGTATTCGAGCTTGAATATTGTTTCGAGCTTCGGATTTCGAGCTTAGAGCTTAACCTATGGTCGGTTCCCCTTGTGATCATTATCATCTTAGCCATCGGAGGTATTTGCTAGGATTTCCGTGAGAATGACCAAGCCTGAAAAGCGTGCCGAAATCGAAGACCGGAGACAGCAGCCTACACCCGCAGTATCCGAACATTTGTTTAGAGGTAAACGTCGAGGGCCACGTCGAAACACCGATCCGCGGGTGGACTATTATGTGGACCGGCCTGGCAGGACCGCTTGGCAGTATGCTCTGCTTCTGATCTGTCTATCGCTACTCGACGCCTTCCTGTCGTTGTGGCTCTTTTCAGATGGGAGAAGCAACGAGTTGAATCCGTTACTTATCCTCGGACTGAGCTATGGCAATTGGGTTTTCCTCGTAGTGAAGCTTGTTTTGACGTTACTCTCTGCACTTTTCCTCCTGCTTCACTGGAACTTCAGGATTGGGACTCTGAAAATCAGCGTTGTTCGACTCGTTCAAGTCCTGGTTGGCCTGTATTTTCTGATTGTGGGATATGAGTTAATACTGCTTTTTGCGTGACGACGATGGCCCCGAACTCGAAGGGCCTTTCTGTCGGCTGTGGTTTCTGCATTTTTCCTGAGATTCGTTTACAGTAGTTCTGTCGCCTCGGCCTTTGCTAATTCCTAAAGTTCTGCAGGCAGGAGAAAAGAAGTGATGATTAGAAAAACGCTGGCCTTTCTTCTTGGGACTCTGCTCCTCGGATGTTCCCAGGATTCTTTTCAGTATCCGGAGAGCAGAACCGTTGATCATGTCGATGTCTATCACGGCGTGGAGGTGAAAGACCCGTACCGCTGGTTGGAAGACCTTGATTCAGAAGAGACCAGGGCGTGGGTGGAGGCTCAGAACCGACTTACCTTTGGATATCTCGAGAAACTTCCGAACCGTGAGGAACTTCGAGCCAGGCTGGAAGAGCTGTGGGATTACGAAAAATTCGGAACTCCTCGCAAGTGGGGTGAGCGCTACTTCTTTTCTCATAACTCCGGTCTGCAGGCCCAGAGTGTCATATTCAGGCTCGACACCCTCGATGGTGAGCCGGTTGAGGTACTCGATCCAAATCAGCTTTCGGAGGACGGAACCGTCGCACTGACCAGCTACCGGATCAGCCCTGACGGCCGCCTGATGGCCTATGGACTGGCCGAAGGAGGCTCTGATTGGCAGGAGTGGAAGGTCCTGGATGTGGATGCGAACGAGGATCTCGCGGACCACATCAAGTGGGTCAAGTTCTCCAGGGCGGAGTGGGCTACTGACAGTTCCGGTTTCTATTACAGTCGTTACGAAGAGCCGGACGAGGAAGAGAAACTTGCGGGAACAAACTACGGGCAGAGAATCTATTTCCACCGCCTGGGTGAGCCCCAGGAAATGGATTCACTGATTTACGAGAGGCCGGATCACGTAGATTGGCTCCTTACAGGTGAGGTGACGGATGACGGACACTATCTGATCATTACGGTTCGTGCAGGCTCCAGTTCGGAGAATGCAGTCTTTTTCAAAGACCTTCGAAACCGGGAGTCACAGGTAGTTGAGCTTCTGAATCAGTTTGATGCCCGCTACGAGTTTGTGGGCAGCACGGAAAGCAAGCTTTGGTTCAAGACGGATCTTGAGACACCTAGGTCCCGGATTGTAGAGATCGATCTTGAAAAGCCGTCCCGTGATGAATGGAAAACCCTGGTTTCGGAATCCAACGAAGCTCTCGAAGCAGTATCCGTTCTAAATAACCAGTTTGTCTGTACCTACCTGCGGGATGCAGTTGCCCAGGTAAGAATATTCAGTCTCGACGGTGAACTGGTCGGCGAGTTGGAATTGCCGGGCTTGGGCCGCGTAGAGGGACTCTCAGGGAGGCCGGACGACCAGGAAACGTTCTACAGTTTCTCAAGTTTTGCGAGACCGTCAACGATTTTCCATTACGACTTGAAGACGAATGAAAGCACGGTTTTCCGACAGCCGAATCTGAAATTCGATCCAGAAGACTATGAGACAAAGCAGGTTTTCTACTTCAGCAAGGACGGTACGCAGGTGCCGATGTTTGTCACTTATCGGAAGGGAATTCAGCTCAATGGGCAGAATCCGACGATTCTGTACGGGTACGGAGGCTTCAACATTGCGCAGAAGCCCAGGTTTTCGTTGACCAACCTGGTCTGGATGGAGAGAGGCGGAGTCTATGCATTAGCCAATATCCGAGGGGGCAGTGAATACGGGGAGGAGTGGCACCAGGCCGGCATGAAACTCAATAAGCAGAACGTATTCGATGATTTCATCGCGGCGGCGGAATGGTTGATCGAGGCGAACTACACGTCCACGCCCTACCTTGCGATCGAAGGCGGAAGTAACGGAGGATTGCTGGTCGGAGCCTGTTTGAATCAGCGGCCCGATCTGTTCGGCGCTGCCGTCGCGCATGTCGGAGTGATGGACATGCTGCGCTTTGACCAGTTCACCATCGGGTGGGCTTGGGTATCCGACTATGGTTCACCGGAAAACCCGGAGGAGTTCAAGGCTCTGGCAGCTTACTCGCCTTACCACAACATAGGATCACACACTGAATATCCGGCAACCCTGGTGACGACAGCCGATCACGATGATCGAGTGGTCCCGGCTCACAGTTTCAAGTACGTCGCTGCGCTGCAGAAAGCGCAAGCCGGCCCGGATCCGATTCTGATCCGTATCGGCACGCGTGCCGGGCACGGGGCAGGGAAGCCGACTTCTAAGCGAATTGATGAGGCTGCCGACAAACTGGCTTTTCTTTTCGAAGTTCTCGGCGGCGGGGATTGATAAACGGATCACCAGGATGGTGGTTTGAATGATCCGGGTTAGAATTCGTAACCCAGGCCAAAACGTATAATCCAGTCTATACCGGCGTCGCGAAGGGGAGCAGCGACTCCCATTGTTCCTACCCACCCGCGTGACAGGGGAATCCTGGCCGCGACCTCCAGGGACCATTCGTTAGGCTTGGGACGAGTGGGTTGGGCTCCTACGAAAGCGAATGTGAGGTCTCCACCGGAGCGCATGAAACGATAGCTAGTGCCCCCTGCCACCCTCCAGCGGTCGACTTCGCTGACACCGATCGATCCGGGAGATCCTTCCCCAGCGGTATACAGGCCGTTCAAATGGAAACCCCAGCTGTTCTTTCTCCAGCTCAGGTTAAGCCCACCGGAAGCTGCCCAGTCTGTGGCGGACATGCCACCTGTAGGTAGGTACAAATCGCCTTTCAGCTGAAGTGTTGGACGAAACTTTTTCCCTTTTACTCCCTTCCATCGGAGACCCAATTCCGTCTCAGCTGCTCCCCATGCTGTGTAATCCCCGGAATTGAATCGAATCAGTTGGGCACTGGCTCGCAGTCCAAACCCGCCTGCAAGGCCCCGTGCGTAGCGAAGTGCGATTTTGGCCGTGGGATCGTCGCCGGAGTCTTCTTCAAACTCTCCCGTCCCGAAGAATTGAGCGGTATCGTTCTCCAGGCCCCAGGCCGGTTCCATGAGAGTGGAAGGCCAAAAGTAGCTTTTCTGGTCTTCTCCTGCACTCCAGGCAGCTTCAGTGAGGATGCAGGCGGCAATGAGTAGGATTGCGCAGTGTTGTTTCAACGGGCGACAATCTTAACAAACAACGCTTCGGACCAAGAGAAAGGTTTGTCGCCGATGACAAGATTGCGTCGATGGTGGCAGAGCGAATGAACCTTCAACCAGTTATTTGCCTAGTGACTCTGCTGTCTTGGTGGTAAATCCGACCACCTGCCGTTCCGTCTCAGCGAGCCCCGAAACTTACCAATCTCTCCTTAAGGGTAGTGATCCGCTGGCGCGCTTCGACCGTCTTGACGGAGATCGTAAGGGCTTTCAAGGTCCCTACCAATACAACCAGCCGTTTTCCACGGGTGACCGCCGTGTACAGAAGATTTCGCTGCAAGAGAATGTAATGTTGAGTGTGAATTGGGATCACAACACAGGGATACTCGCTCCCCTGAGATTTGTGGATCGTCGTGGCGTAGGACAGGACCAACTCGTCAAGCTCTTCGAAATCGTAAACGACTCTTCGATCTTCGAACCGGACCACTAGTTCCCGGTCGTCAGAACGGATTTGATCGAGGATTCCAATGTCACCGTTGAAAACATCCTTATCGTAGTTGTTGACGATCTGCATGACCTTGTCGCCGACGCTGAACCTGTACCCGTACCGTGAGATCCCGGCTTCTGAAGGATTCAGAATCGACTGCAGAGCAAGATTGAGGTGTCTCGCACCAAGATCTCCTCTCTGCATCGGTGTCAACACCTGGATGTCCTTCAGCGGGTCGAATCCGAATCGCTGCGGAATTCGTTCCTTTACCAGTCGTTGAATGACGTCAACGCCTTTTTCTGGGTCGGAGCAAGGGACAAAGTAGAAGTCGCTCTTTGCGGCTACACTTTCCCTCGTGTTCGGCCAAACCGGGAGTTCTCCCGCATTAATCCGATGAGCGTTGGTAATGATCGCACTTTCCGCCGCCTGTCGAAAAACCTGATCCAGTTTCTGGACCGGAATCACTCGAGAGTCAATGATGTCTCGGAGCACGTTTCCCGGCCCCACCGACGGGAGTTGATCGACATCCCCTACCAGGATCAATGCTGCGTGTTTGGGAATAGCTCGGATCAGCTGGTAGGCCAGCGCCAGGTCGATCATGCTGGTTTCATCCAGGATAAAAAGGTCGCCTCTGAGCAGGTTCTTCTGGTGATGCTTGAATCTGCCGGTTCTTGGTTCGAACTCAAGGAGGCGGTGAATTGTCTTTGCCTCATTCCCGGTGGCTTCGAACAACCTCTTGGCGGCCCGGCCGGTCGGTGCGGCAAGTCGTACCCGCAAACCCTTGGCTTCGAAAATCTTTACAATACTGTTGACGAGGGTCGTTTTCCCAACTCCGGGACCTCCAGTGATCACCATTGCCTTGGCCGTTGCTGCTACCTGCAAGGCTTCCCGCTGTGCCTTGGCCAGACGAATCCTAAGCCTATCCTCCACCCAGACAAGCGCCTTTGGCACGTCGATCGAAGGGCAGGGATGAGGGGCATTAGCCAGCCGGACAAGATCACGGGCAAGCAGTTGTTCAGCCATGTCGAGGGACGTGAGGTAGACGAGCCGCTGCCCGTTGTAAACATGTTCTGTCAGCGTTCCGGCGGCGGTCTCCTGGGAAATAGCCTCGTCGATCCTTTCCTCGGGTATTTCCAGAAGTTTCGAAGCACGTTTGGTCAGTTCGTCCCGGGGATAAGCGCAATGTCCATCTTCGGTCAATTCCTGAAGCGTGTGCTCCACTCCTGCCCTGGCTCTGAGTTCCGAGTCTTTCGCAACACCCAGTCTGCCGGCAATTTCGTCGGCCGTTTTGAATCCGATTCCCCAGACATCGCGGGCTAGACAATAGGGGTTCTCACGAACCTTGTCGAGCGCATCGTCACCGTAGGTCTTGTAGATTCGGAAAGCCCGGCTCGTACCGACTCCGTGGGAGTGCAGGAACACCATGATTTCGCGGACCGACTTCTGTTCTTCCCACGCCTCGGTAATTCTTTTCCGCCTGATGGGTCCGATCCCTTCAATTTTCTGAAGTCGATCGGGCTGCGTCTCTATTACCTCGAATACATCGAGTCCGAAGGCATTAACCAGCCGGGAGGCAAACTGCGCTCCTATTCCTTTGATCAGTCCAGATCCAAGATACTTCTCGATTCCCTGAAGCGTGTTGGGATGTGTGATTTGCAGGACGTCGGCCTTCAACTGACGGCCGTGCTGACGGTCGATGATCCAGCGTCCCTCCGCCTCCAGCCATTCGCCTGCAGTCACGCTCGGCAGCGTTCCTACCACAGTAACGAGATTGCGTTTTCCACGCGCCTTAACTCGAAGGACGCAGAAACCGGTTTCTTCTGAGTGGTAGGTTACTCGTTCGACCGATCCAGAGATTCGATCCGGTTCAATGTCCATGTGCCTCTGCCGAGAATTATATGGCCGGCATACCCACAGAAAGACGAAAACGAGAAAAGACGCGGGAGAACGAACAGGAATTCCGGACCTTTAAGGTGTGTTGCCGAAAGCGACAGGACGCCTATATTCCAAGCATCACGTCCCAAGCACCAAATCCCAATGGTTGGAGGTTGGGAGTTGGGAGTTGGGAGTTCCCCCTTCTCTCCTGCGACAACTCTTCAATGAGCGTTCCGTCCGTCAGGTGCCCGAATCGAGCTCAACGGATTCGGAACCATCAGGGCTTCCTACGACTTCATAGAGCAGAATGCCTTCTTCGTCCTCAACCTCCTCGAAGAACACCATGTCGAACTGATAGTACGTCTGGTCGTTTTCCTCAATCGTGGTGACGCCTTCCGGCAGATTCTCGACCTGAGCACCGATCTCCGGTTCCCCGTTGATGAACCCTGTCTTACCCCCTTCATCGTACTCTACGTACAGGTTGAAGTTGACGTAGTAATAGGTCTCGCCGTCGGCCACAAAGGTTACGGCATCGGCTGGCATCTCCTTCAGTTCTTCTTCAGGAGGTTGCGGCTCCACACGGTAGATTGTTTTCCCCGCGTCATTGGTATCCTTGGTGAAGAAAGTCTTGTCGAACTGGTAAAGGTCAGGTTCCTCCTCGTTTGGAGCTTTTGCCTCCTCCGGAATCGAACTCACTTCTGCACCGGCCGGAGGCGTGACGACCATGTAGCCACCTCCCGGAGCGTCCTGATAAAACGCCGCCTCATTGTAGTAGTAGGTTGTTTCCTCGACTTGAACTGTTTCCGCGCCGTCGGGCAGGCTAGCTGTTTCCCATCCGACCGGCGCCGCCATTAACACGTAAACCT
>JAUVSF010000181.1 GCA_030597245.1 Acidobacteriota bacterium | reverse complement strand
CCAGCATCTCATCGAAATAGTCCGGAACAGCAGAATCCTTAACCGGTGGATTCTTCAGGCGTTCGTCATCCATGACAAAGCCCTTGATGATGTATTCCTTCAGCTGCTGGGTGGCCCATATCCGAAAACGGGTGGCTATCAGGCTCTTGACCCGGTATCCCACCGAAATAATCATGTCCAGATCGTAAAAATCCAGCTCACGCCGAACATCCCGCTTCCCCTCCCGGCGAACCGACAAGAATTTCTTGTGAGTTGCCTCACTAGTGAGTTCCCTTTCCTCAAAGATATTCCGAATATGCTGACTGATATTCTGCTGGGTGGTCTGAAACAACTCAGCCATCAAAGGCTGTGTCAGCCAAAGGGTTTCATCCTGCAGCCGCACATCGAGCCTTACCTGCCCGTCTTCGGTCTGATACAGCAGAAACTCCCCGCCCGGCACGCTAGGAAGGTGCCTGCTCATTTGTCGCCTCCGGACAGCTTCAGTTTTCCTTGCCTGGTCATTTTTGTGCAAAACTTATCAAACTGAGCCTTGGCCAGCTTCGAGGGTTGGGACTTTCCGTTTTCCCAACGGTTTACCGTAGCAAAACTGATCCCAAGTTTGCGGGCCAGGTCCTCCTGGCTCAAGACAAGTTGTTTTCGGACTTCCTTCACCAATGCGGGTAAATCTTGCTCGTCGATAATCATTCTTCCTCCCTCTTTCCGTAGCCGGAGCGCAGCTTAGACTCTTTATAGCGAGTATTATATCACATGCAAGCTGAATCCTCAAGAATTCCGACAGTTCACAAGCACTTCCGGTAAGTGATTCTCGGCAAGCGCCAAAACAGGTAAACCAAGGCGAATACACCGTTATTCACCGACACTTTCTCTGTTTCTTGGGCTTGTCACGCCAAAGTCCACAGGACGACGGCGGATAAGTCTGGAAGAGAGAAGCAGGAGGTTTACCATGGGTATCAATGAACTCTCTGACGGGATCGCCGAGGTTATCAACCGGTTTGCCGGGGAACTGGCAAAGCAACGATTACAGGAAGAAATATCTCGAACCGGCTTGCCGGGGCGTAGTTCTGCAGAAACGAAGTCTGGACAAGGTCCGGAAGTGAAACCTGAGAATTCGGAGAGAAAGTCCAGTGAAGAAGCGGGTTTGGTTCGGATTCCCCGAGAATTCGGTAATAGTGAATCCTGAAAATCAAAGATGCTTCTTGGCGAATGCGCGGCCGGAATGACTTTTCAGATATTTCTCGAATGCTACGGCTTTTTCGCGAGAACGAAATGCAACAGCCGTCTCGATGTGCCAGGGACGGTACTTGGCAGTGTGGGGAACTTGACCGGCATTGTGAGCCTTCAGGCGGGCATCAATATCCGTTGTAACTCCCGTGTAATGCCGGATTTTGTCAACTTCACTGGTTAAAATGTAAACGTAATGAAAGGTGTTATTCATAGAGTAGGGTGATTGAATTGCCCGGCTTCGCTTGCCAGCTACGCCGCGGCAGCCTTCCCTTCTCAACTACGTTTCGAAGTGAAGGCTGGTGGAGGCGGTGGGAATCGAACCCACGTCCGAAAGCCTTCAGTAGTAAACTCTACATGCTTATCCGGCTTCACAATTACATCGTGCAAGCATTCGAAGCTCGGCAAAGAGACTCACACGACGCCCTCCCAAAAGGTTCTCAGAGAATCCCTGGGAGAGATCAGGACCTCTGAAAAGTCCGCTAATGTGACGCCTCGTCCTGCCCCGCGGACTGAACAGGGGAGCCGACTGCGAGTTTTTACGCAGCTAAGGCTAACTCATCGTTGGCACTTATCAAGTTTGCCGTCTTTTTTACGAGGATCGACAGCCTCGACATGCATCTACTACCTCAATTACTCCCGTCGAATCCAAATCGCCCCCAAAACATCTTCACTCTCAATAAGATGCTCTTCCCGACCATGAGTTTCAACCTGACGTCTCAATAGCGCGAACTGGTTATTCCTTGGTGGCTACACATTTGTAGCACAAAGTGAACTCCTTATCTCTGTCGAGGAAATCAAAATAGTAGCAAATGAGCGGACCCAGGAAGCAGAAGACGACCAGGCTCAGAAACTCGAGCGGAAAAAGCACCACCCTGAGCCAGCCGGATCTCTTCTGAAACAGGATCTTCGGAATATACGTGAGGCGGTGGCCAAGGTAATGGAAGTACCCGCCAATCGGATGCACTTCAACGCTTCGAAAACCGGCCCTTAGAAAAATAGAGGTCAAGGAGAACCGCGTGAACCGAAAAAAATCATTCGGTTGTTGGTGCTCGGGCCACCCCTGTGGAGCCGTCAGTAGTACCTCTCCCCCCGGTTTCAGCACGCGGAATAGCTCATCAACGACTTTCTGGGGATCAGGAACATGTTCAAGAACCTGAATGTTCAGAACAACATCCGTTGAGCAAGCAGGAAGAGGAATTGCAGCCAGATCCGCGGCCACATCCACATTTGAGTAGTCCCAGCTCCTGTCACCAACCTGTGAATCCAAAGCGAGGTAACCACAGTCCGAGAAGTATTCTCTGAACCTACCCTCGCCCGAGCCTGCATCCAGCACTAAACCATCCGGGTTCACAGGCTTCACATCCAGAATGTAAGAATGAATGGAGTTATCCAACGGGAAAATCCGTCGCTGTAAGAACCCTGGTAGCAGCTCGAAGGCTCGGAGATAGAATCCACCCATATCCCAGGCTACATGCTATCATCAAGTCCGAGCGGAATGACAAGGCAGGGGCCACATTGCGAACGCTCGTCAACCCATATATAAGGGTCTCCTGAGGTAGAGTTCAGATGCGTCTCACCACTCTTTTTCTGGCCTTTCTCCTGTTCCACACACCCTCAGTCTGGGCGAAGGAGGCTAATGTACTCCTGTTTACGATCGATTCATGCCGGGCCAACCGCTTTGGAGTCTATGGATACGAAAAGGGCACCACACCCAACATCGACGCGTGGGCGAGGACTGGAACTGTCTTCGGTCAAGCCTACAGCGTTTCGGCCTGGACTGCCCCAGGACTCGTCTCCATTCTCTCAGGTCTCTACCCTCCCACTCACGGTATCAACAACCGTGACCAGATGGGCTCTCCCGACCTTGTCACTCTACCTAAGATCTTTCGGGAAAAGGGGTACCGTGTCCCAAACCTCAACTTTTTCACATTCGCTCCCTATTACCTCAACTTGGGTCTGGGAGAGATTGCGAAGGACTACTTTGGCTCAACAGAGGAGTCCACTCTCCTCAACTGGCTGGAGAAGAACCTGGGAACAGACGCTCAGTCCCCCTTCTTCCTGTGGTTCCACACGACGATCGTTCATCAGCCGTACCGGCCGGCTCCGGAAGCTCTTCCCGACACGAGGGAAAACCTGGAGAAGAGCCCGGGAATCAAAGCTGTTTTGAGCGGCGCAATCGTACCGTATGGCTCGACGAAGTTTGTCGAAGAAGACAGAGCAATCCTCGATCTGCTCTATGACGAGGAGATTCGGCGGGTGGACCGTTTCTTCGGAGACGTACTCAAGCTGCTGAAAAAGAGTGGCGAACTCCAGAACACTCTGATAATCCTGACAGCGGACCACGGAGAAGAATTACTGGATCACGGTTTCGTGGGCCACGCCTCAACCTCGCTCCGAGCCAAGCTATACGAAGAACTCATCAGAATTCCACTCATCATTTCGTGGCCCAAAACCGTTCCTGCCGGCAAAGTGGTTAACCTGCCCGTCAGCCAGATCGTCATCTTTCCAACGGTTACACAGTTATTGGGCGTCCAACTCGAGAGTCCGGTCGCCGGTATCGACTTGTTCTCGCCAATCCCGAAACGGCCGCTCTTCTTCGAGTCCGTCATCGCCGGCAACCAAACGCCCAAAAACCGGGAAAAGGAATGGGTCAGAGCCGTTCGGAAAGGCCGCTTCAAATACATCTCCACGGGCGAAATCTACGACTTGCAGTCCGATCCCGGTGAAAAGAAGAATGCTGCCGACAAACACCCAGAGCTCACCAGGGAACTAGACCAGGAGCTGGATGGCTGGCTCGCGGAGACAGGTGAACTCAGGGCAAGTTTGTTCAGCCGCGTGCCGCAAGCGGTCCGGCACACCCGCACAGACAGCTGCCCACGCATCTTCACTCCCGGAAACGGGTCAACACTTGACTATGATGTTCACACCGGGGCGCTCCTTTTTGACTGGAGCGGTGACATGACTACCGCATATCTAATTCAGTATGACATCGGAGAAGGCGACCACCACGTGGAAGGAAGCTACAAAATAGAAGGAAATCACCAGATTATGGGCCCCTTGCCCAGAGAGCTGTGGCACGATTTGAAGGCTTGGAACCCGTTTAGGATCCGGATCTCTCCTCAAGACACTGAGCCATGTTGGAGCGATTGGGTCACTTTCTACTTTTGAAGATGAGGTATGCAGCGTGTTGAAAGTCGGCCTCACAGGTGGAATCGCCTGTGGAAAAAGCAAAGCACTACTCTGCTTCGAACAACTCGGGGCCTATACAGTTGACGCCGACAAGATCGCCCGTGAGGTCGTTCAGCTTGGACAGCCTGCTTATCAACAGATCCTTGACGAGTTCGGCCCTGACATGGTCGGGAGCGACGGAGAATTGGATCGTGCGAAGCTGGGCAATCTCGTCTTCTCAGATGACTCCGCAAGAATCAAGCTTAACTCGATAGTCCATCCATTTGTCCTCGCCGAAGAGGACCGTCTGGTCCGAGAGCTGCAGAGCAACCCTCACCAGTATTCGATGGTTGTGACTGACGCAGCTCTTATGGTTGAGGTGGGGAGTTACGCCAAGTACGATGTCGTGGTCGTCGCCTACTGCCCTCCGTCGATACAGCTCCTGAGACTGATGAAAAGGAACGCGCTCAGTAAGACCGAAGCTTTGAGACGTGTGAGCAGCCAGATGCCTCTGCTCGAGAAGATCGGATATGCGGACTACGTCATTGACACGTCTCGAGACCCGTCGGAAACGCGGGAGCAGATTCGACATATTTATGCTGAGTTGTTGGAAAAGACGGAGTGTTGAAGGCTAAGGGCTTTTCTTTGCGAACTTTGCGTCTTGGCGTGAGGCCGATCTATTTCACGCAAAGCCCGCCAAGACCGCTAAGAAGCTATTCGATTACGAGCACGAGCACGGGCGAAGATATCAAGCCCCAAGCACCACTTACTGCTCACTACTTGCTTCTTCCCGCGCGTCGGCGGAGTGAATACTTGCCAACGGTCCAGAGGATCCGGGCTCCTGCCCTAATGACTCCCGATAGGGAACCACTGATCTTGGACCTGCCTGCAATTCGATGCTCCCACGCCACCGGCACTTCAATCGTCTTCACTCCCTGCAAGACAGCAAGAATCTGCATTTCAATGGTCCAGCCCCAGGTGTGGTCACGCATGCCGAGACGACGGTAGCTTTCTAACTTGATGCTACGGAAGGGTCCCATATCGTGGAATGAGCACCCCCAGCGGAGATTGACAAGAGAAACAGCAAGTCGTGTTCCCCAGCGCTGAGCCAAGGTCATTGCTGATGAAAAGGTCCGCTGCCCCAGAACCAGTTCAGCTCGACCGGCTCGCAGAGGCTCAATTAAGGTTCCCATTTCCTCCGGACGGCTGGAACCATCTGCGTCTACAAAAAGCAAGACATCGGGCCAATCGCCTAAGTGCTCAATAGCACGGAGGCAGGCACTCCCATAGCCTCGACTTCGAGTCTGAACCACTTCAGCTCCTGCGCCGAGCGCAACGTTGGCGGTGTTATCCGATGAATGGTTATCACATACAACCACCCTGAACGCTCCGAGCGGTTCAGCGGCCCTGAGAATCCGATCGACAACCCTGCCGATTGAGGCCTCTTCGTCCAGCGCTGGGACTACTATTCCAAGTCTCATGCTCAAGCTACAGAATCGGGTCCCGGTTGCCGAAGCAATTCACAAACGGATTTGTCAGCTCGAGCTTCCGCGCCCTCGTACCAAGTTTCATATCAGGTTCCAGTCGAGGAAAGCAGTCGTGCCGCCAAGAGGGGAACCATTATCTCGTGGTGTCCTGTCAAGGCGATTCCAAGGCCTGACTTGGACACAGGCCGCTTGACGACATTCTGTAAAGGCCGGTAATGCTGAATGAAGTCCAGGTTGGCAGTGGTGAAATTCTCCAGCTCGAGAGAGGTACTGCGGACGGCTGACACCGCCTTGAGGAACACCTCCGGGAGCACGACAGCTGATCCTACGTTAAGGTATACCCCACCGTCGTTCAGATCCGCGACCTGCCGCGTGAAGATCTTGAAATCCGTGTATGAAGTAGCACCCAGTGCTTCACCTGATGCTTCAGGATGTCCGTGGATGATATCCGTGCCAATGGCCAAATGGACCGTAAAGGGGACACCCTTACGATATGCCTGCAGCGTCAGGGAGAGATCAGCATGGTCAAGTGTCTCTTCGTCCATCATCTCACCGAGCGCCTCACCCAATCCCTTCCCAGCCGCAAAACCATTTCCGATTGCCCGATTAATAAGACTGCCCGTCTCTTCGGCCATGCCAAAGCTACCTGTAACCAAGCCCTCTTCAACATCCTCGGAAGTCCGGCCGGCGAAACCCAGCTCAAAGTCGTGTATCGCTGTCGAGCCGTTTCCGGCAAAAGCAGTGGCCAGACCTCGATTCATCAAGTCGATTAGTACCGGGGTCAGTCCGACCTTAATCACGTGCCCGCCAATTCCCCAGATGATAGGTTTCTGCTTCTCCCGAGCTGTCAGGATTCTGTCTGCAAGAAGCTGCAAGTCTCTAGCTCCCAAAAGGTTCGGCAGCGAGTCGAAGAACTCGGAAATGGATGTCCCCGCGAATGGACCGGCCATATCATCCACTCCCACCTTGCTCGGACGATCCTTCAGTGAATACCGGCGAACCTTTCCGAAATCGAATGACTTATATCTGGACATGGTTCCTCTGGAAATAGAATCTAACAAGGTTTACCTGTGCCCGCTTCCCGGTCCGGCAAGGGGAGCTCAAAGAGAGGGGCAAGTGCCTTGCCTGTATGAGAGACAGCCAGGCGAGCTACCTCACGGGGAGGACCTTCGGCAACTATCTTCCCTCCCCTGTCGCCCCCCTCCGGTCCGAGGTCGATAATCCAGTCTGCGCTCTTGATCACATCCAGGTTGTGCTCGATGACTATCACGGTATTCCCAAGATCAACCAGGTCCTGGAGGATGTCAAGCAGCTTGCTGACATCTTCAAAATGGAGTCCGGTCGTCGGTTCATCCAGGATGTACAAGGTTTTCCCTGTTGATTTTCGGCTGAGTTCTTTAGCCAGCTTGACCCGCTGAGCTTCGCCGCCGGAAAGGGTCGTTGAGGATTGGCCCAGACTGATGTACCCAAGGCCCACATTGAGCAACGTGAGGAGCTTCGCTTGAATCGGCGGAATCGTCTCCAGCAGCGTGTAGGCCTTCTCGACCGGCATCTCAAGAATGTCCGCAATAGTGTGACCTTTGAATTTGACCGAAAGCGTCTCACGATTGTACCGATTCCCCTGACACGCTTCGCACTTCACAAACACATCGGGCAAAAAATTCATCGCGACTTTTCGAACACCCTCACCCCGGCAGACCTCGCAGCGACCACCCTTAACGTTGAAACTGAACCTTCCCTGCTTGTAACCTCGGAGCCGGGATTCCGGCAGAAGGGCAAATAACCCTCGAATGGGAGTGAATACACCCGTGTAGGTGGCAGGATTGGATCTGGGAGTCCTTCCGATCGGCGCCTGGTCGATCTCTATCACCTTATCTATGTACTCAACACCATTCACCTCTCCAACGTAACCGGGTTCCGCAAACGCTTTATAGAGGCTTCGTGCCAGCGAACGATAGAGCACCTCGTCAACAAGAGACGACTTCCCCGCCCCAGATACACCCGTCACGGCAATAAAGGTCCCCAAGGGGAATTCAACATCCAGGTTGAGAAGGTTGTTATGTCTAATACCTTTCAACTCAATCGACCTGCCATTGCCGGCTCGCGTCGATGCACGGAGCGGTATCGACTTCCTTCCCCCCAGATAGGCTCCGGTCAGAGACTCAGGCGCGGCTATGATCTGATCGACACTGCCCTCGGCCACGACATGCCCGCCGTGAACCCCGGCCCCGGGGCCGAGATCCACTACATGATCGGCACGGCGAATCGTCTCTTCGTCATGTTCCACAACCACAATTGTGTTGCCCAGGTCACGCAATTGGCCGAGTGCATCCAGCAAGTTACCGGTATCCCTCGCGTGCAGCCCGATAGACGGCTCATCGAGTACGTAGAGGACGCCTCTCAATTGTGACCCGGCCTGCGTCGCCAGACGGACCCTCTGCGCCTCTCCGGCAGATAGACTCGCCGACTTTCGGTCGAGCGTGAGGTAATCGAGGCCCACCTTCAAAAGGAAATAGATGCGATGCCTTATCTCTTCAAGTACCGGCCCTGCAACTAACTGCCTTCGTCCGGACAGAAGTATGCGGTCGAGAGCAGCACGGCACTCGTTCAAAGGAACGCGGCAGTATTCGGAGATAGATAGCCCGTTTATCCTCACCCCACGACTTTCAGGTCT
>JAUVSF010000539.1 GCA_030597245.1 Acidobacteriota bacterium | reverse complement strand
GCTGAAGCGGTTTTTTCGGTATCGACCGGTGGGTCTTCTCTCTCTTTTCGCCATCTTGTGCTGGCCGGTTGCTGCCGACAGTAAATCGGGAAAAGCTGTCCAGACTACTTCTCCGCCAACGATTGATGGTTTGATTGAGCCGGACGAATGGATCAGTGCGGTCCTCTTGGAGGATTTCATCCAGTTTCAACCCTCCAACGGTGCCCCGTCTACACATCGTACGGTTGGATATGTGCTGTATGACCGGGAGCACCTTTATGTCGCCGTGCATGCATATGAGGAAAACCCCGATCTGATTACTGCGCAACTCACGCGGCGGGATGCCGATCTGAGACGCGATGATTCGATTTGGGTCTTTCTGGATACCTTCCACGACCGCCGCACCTGTTATTTCATGGCTACGAATCCTCTGGGTACGCAGGCGGATGGGCGCATACGGGACAACGGGAGAGTCATAGACGATACCTGGGATGCTACGTGGAGTTCCGCAAGCCGGGTTCACTCGGATGGCTGGACCGCAGAATTTGCCATTCCCCTTCGGTCGGTCACTTTCAAGACCGGGAAGGACGTCTCGTGGGGATTGAATATAGGCCGAACACGGCGTGCCAATCTGGAGGACAGTTTCTGGGCCGGGCCAATGGACAACCTCTTTCGTGTTTCCCAGTACGGCGAGCTCACGGGACTGGACTTGGAGGGTGGTGGCGCGAAGCCCTGGACGATGATTCCCTACGCACTAGGCCGATATGCCCAGCGAGAAGGATGGGGAGGGGACGTCGGATTTGACCTGCGCTACAGCTTTCGTCCGGAGACCATCCTGAATGCCACGGTCAATCCGGACTTCGCGATCATTGAGGCCGACGAGGAATTCATCAACCTCACCCGTTTTGAGCCAAGCCTCCCGGAAAAGCGACCGTTCTTCATGGAAACCAACGACCGGTTCCGACAGCGAATCCGGACGTTCTACTCCAGGAGGATAGGCGATATCGGAGTTGGTGGTAAGTTTCTTTCGCATCATGGACAGTGGGATTCGACCGTGCTGACAGTGATCTCAGCACCACTTTCCGTTCCGAACGTCCAATCCGAGGAAATTATGGAGCGAGGAAATTATACTGTGGCTCGAACCGAGCGGCAGATTCTGAAGTCTTCCACTCTCGGAATAATGGCAGCCAATCGATATCTGGCCGGCGAAAATACGGGTTCTGCCGGCCTGGATACCACGATGTTCTTCGGTGATACCCTTCGGTTCACCGGGCAACTCATCCATTCCCATGGGGATTTCAATACGGGGAACTGGGCCGGGTTCGCCCGGTTGGCGCGAGATACCCCAACCAGTCACATTCATTTTCGGTTCACTTCTCTGGGTGAAAATTTCGCGGATAATGCGAACACCGTCGGCTTTATTCCGGATGACGATCGAAGAGAGATGGATGCCGATGTCACCAAGACCTTCTGTTTGGACACCAGTGCTTTTCAGCGAATCGAACTAAGCTCGCGCAACAACATTTACTGGAGCCAGGAGGCGGTTCTGCGAAGCTACCACAACACCATAGACGTGGCTGCCGAGATGCGAAACCGATGGGTGATTGGCGGGGGATTGCGGAATGATTACAAACTGTTCGAGAAGGGTTTTCACAATGACAACGGGCACGCGTGGTTTGGCTACAACACGCGGGAATTCAATTCGTTCGACGTGGCGTATCAGCGGGGGAAGAACTTCGATTCGGACTTCCAGCTCGTCAGTTTCCGAGCCGGCTACAAGCTGACCGAGGGTCTCGGTGTCGAATATCGAATACGGCGGCTTTGGCTGGTTCCGGATCCGGCCAATCGCGCGACTACGATTCACGTGTTCAATGCCCTCCAGAACTTCACTCGGGACCTGTACGTAAAGGTGTTTTTCCAGACCAATTCCGTCATCGACCGGAAGCAGTTTGAGGTGACCTTTGTCTGGCGCTACAAGCCGCCTTTTGGTTCTCTCCAATTTGCATTCCAGCGGGGCCGGGCGCAGTTCGGGGAGGTTTCGGAGCAGGGCAATACCTTCTTCACGAAGTTGGCTTATGTTTTCTAGTCTTTGTCGTGAGCTTCTTGAATAAGTTCCAACCACCAAGTGAATAAGTTCCAAGTACCAATTCCCAAGGTTAGGTTTCGCGAGAGCTTCGTTTGCGGACGATGCCGGCAAAGATTCTCACCAACCCTGTGCTTTCACCTCTCAACCTTTCACGTTTCGAAGCTGTTCATAGAATATGGAAACGAAATCCGTTGTGGCTTGGCAAATCGGACGAGAACTGGATCCGGTAAGGCAATTCTCAGGGATTTCTGCGACTCAAAGCGCGAGTGATGATAGCAAGGAATCCTGCGTACTGCTCTAGAGTCGGGAGACTTCTGACATAAACCATCGCTCCCTCAAAATCTGCAAGGGCCCACTCGGTCAGGACGGCGTTTCTCAAGGGCCTCTCGAGCCGCGCGCAGACGGGCGTAGCCGGGAGCGGCGAGGCTACGCCAACAGTGGTATGAAGCCCGCCTCGCGGAAGTGGCTGTCCTTTGTGACGGCTTCCCGAATCCTCAGTTCCTTCATCAGAACAAAGCTGAAACAGTCGGTGAATGACCAGGCATGGTCGATGTGTTTCAGGAATAGCGACAGGGTTTTCTCGAATCGGTCCGGGTCCATCCACTCCACTCGGCAGGCTTCCGAGCGGTAAACCGTGTCCAGAAACTTAGGCAGCAGGTGCAGATGCCCCCGGGCCTTCACTAAAGTAGCGGTTTCATCGATTACATAGTCAGATGTGACAAACTGTGACCGCCGCCGGGCTGCCTCGGAGAGGATCTCGCCGGCTTTCGGGTGCATTTCGTCTTTCTTGACAAGCATAGCGTAGAAGCCGCTGGTGTCGATAAAGGCCTCACTCCCCATAAACAATCCTGTCTATCTGTTCATTCGTAAGGCTCTCACCGCCAGGTTCGGCATGATCAGCCAGTTGATAGAGAGGATCGTCGGGGGGCGGAGCTTCCTGCTCTACCGGCAGAAGCTGTGCCACAGCTTTTCCTCGGTATGTCAGAACTAGACGCTGGCCCCGACGCACACGACCCAGTATTCGTTCCGCATCTCGTCGAAATTCAAGCATGGTAACAGTGTTCACGAGGTCTTTCCTCCGTATATATTTAACTTAAACTTCAACTTAATTTACAACGATTGCAGTCTCCCGGTCAAGTTGTGTACTGGTCGAGGCATTCGAGCTGTAGATGTTTCTGAGTCCGTCGAAGTACGGGGTACCAGTGGCAAATGACAAGTGACAATTGCCAGCCTGTCCTCCGTAGCTCGAAGAGCGAAGGAGGGGCCTGTCCTCCATAGCTCGAAGAGCGAAGGAGGAACCTGGCCCCCGGGGGACAAGACCCAATTTCCAAACACCAATTCCCAGGATTATGTTTCGCGAGAGCTTCGTTTGCGGACGATGGCGACCGTTTTCTTTCGTAGATTTTCTCCCAGGAACGTTAGTAGTAGATAGGGAGACGGCACTGATGCGAAGTCCTCCCGAGGAAGGAGTACCATTATGGGTCGAAAATCGAGAAAGAAGAGGGAACGACGTGCCCGACGTAGCGGGGACAAGTCACCAACCCAAACACCGGGAAACGGGAGTCGATCTGACAGTGTCACGCAGCTGGAAGCGGAACTGAAGCGATTGGCTGAAGGAGACACCTCGTTCTGGCGTTCCAAAGACTGTTCT
>JAUVSF010000348.1 GCA_030597245.1 Acidobacteriota bacterium | reverse complement strand
TAAATGACCGCATCCAGGAACTGCTTGTTCCGGAGGCCGTGCTCGAAGCCTATGCATCGAAGGCCGAGTGGGAGAGGAAAAGGGCTGTGGTAATGGAAAGCCTGCGTTCGATAGTACTCCGCAACATGCCGGCTAAGGTGAATCGAGTGAAAAAGATCGTCGGCGAGCAGGGCCGTTATGCTATCGAGACCGAGCCGGGCATCCTGGTTGGTATGGTGAGCAATGTGCCGCAATCGATGGGCCCGAAACAGAACGCAGTGCTCTGCATAGCCTCGGAGGAAGATACTGAGGCCGAGGCGCTCTGGGGTTTCATGAGGGCCTATCCTTTCGAAGGCTCTGCGACATCGAGGCATCTGGTTTTCCCGCGCGGGCTGGGCTCCACTGTTTGGGATGCCACGCTCATGAAGAGGTTCCAGCGCACAGCCATGCTCCTTGGCCGCACACTGGATGACATGCGCCTATACGATGTGCTCTGTGCCGTGGACCAGGTGGCCTCTGACCCCTCTTTCAACGGCCGCGAGCTGACTGTAGTGGGCAGGGGAGTCTCCGGGCTTTTGGGAGCATACGCCGCGCTCCTGGACTCCAGGATCACCCGGGTGATCCTCCACTCTCCACCGCTCACACACAAGGATGGTCCTGTTTTCCTCAACATCCTGCGCTATACGGATGTTCCCCAGGCCCTGGCCATGCTGGCTTCCAGAGAGCTGGTTTTCCTCACCCACGAGATAGACCGTTTCGGCTATACGCGGAATATCTACAGGCTGTATGGGGCCGAAAACAGGTTCCGCAGGTGCATTACAGTGCAGCAGGCCCTGAACCTTGAAGACTAGTTGATAGATACAGAGAGATCCCGCCGCTCTTAGATCGCTATCTTAGCTGGAGTTGGATCTACGCCGTCACCACCCCCACTAAAGGCGGGGGAAGCACTAAGCTCGAAGCACGAAACTCGAATTAGGACTGAAGAGGCTTGATGGGACTTGGGGAAGGCCCGAAACTCGCTTCGTGCTTAGGATTTCGGATTTAGTGCTTCCCGCGAAGCGGTTTCGTGCTTCCCGCGAAGCGGATCTGGCCTGCTTTTCTCTCCTCATAGTAAACGAACTTCTGAAAAGTGAAGTGACTTCGGTTCAAGGTCAATGGTCGAACCTCTGAGATATCAAATCACCAAAATCACCCAGAAGCTCATACTTATCCAGCCATGTCGTGTACATTATGCCCAGGCTTCCCGGTGTCGATTCCAAGGCCTCGAGCCAGGCATCGACATTATCAAGGTCGTCAGTGTCGTAGTAGGCTGCCGCAATGGTCTTGAAGCCCAGCTGTGAGAAATGCTCAAGATTCTTCGTCTTTACTCTACGACCCCATACTCCGATAACCATATCCTTCGGAATATGCTTCCACGCACCATTAAAACGACCGTCAACGAGATAGTAGTATTCGCCCTCGTCCTGTTGACCATTGTGGTGAGGATCGAACATATCGGACCAGATAAACACTTCAGCCTGGGGGTTGGCTTCCCTAATCATCTGATACTGTTTGGTGGCACAGTCTCCCAGAATTTCGCCCATTGGGAGGTTTCGAGCTTTGCAGGCCGCACACGATCCTCCGGCTCTGATCTCGTCCATGGACAGGAAGTACTTCTTCGGCGCCAACTTCTCGGCTACCAGTTGAACCTGAGAGCGCCAAATATCGTAGAGTTTCGGCTCAGACATACACACGGAGACCTGCCGTTGGTACAGAGTCATGCTGTGATACCAGCTTACGCGCAGACGTTCGCCTTTTCTGATGCGAGACTTCGACAGCAGTTCTATAGCAGGGCCCTCATGATCGAACCGATGATTAAGATTTGGATCTACGATCTGAGCATAGTCTTTGCCTTCCTCATAGACAGTTTCCGACTTCTCCCCTCGAACAACCACCGGGGTCCCCGGCCGCCGCAGTACATTGACCAATCCCACCTCATTAATCTGTAGATCGTCAATCCAGAACCTCCCATTTTCACCGGTCCAGGCACCGATGGAAAACTCAACTTCCTCATAATTCCATGAATTGAAGCCCACAGAGACCCTCATCCAATCTGTCTCCGTCGGAACCTCAGGATCATGGTACTGGAGGCGCCTTCCATCGGGGACGCCCAACACCTCGAAACGGATATGCCCCAGACTGAACGGCCTGCCGGGATCCATGCCCTCTGTCTTCATCCAGCAGCTTAGAACATATGCGCGGTAGGGATGGACCCTGACGGCCTGCTTGAGTCGTCCCGATTCCCTGGGGTACTTTCCAAAGTTCTCGAAACGGAGTGAGAATCGCCCTTCTTTGGATACCTCTTGGTCTCTGACAACCACATCGCCCAGTTTGCTGGGAGAAGAATACCCTCTCACCTCATCTCCCTGGTAGTTCTCGAATCCGCCGTTGACAACCTCTACTTCATGGTCGGGCTCTAGAACTGCTTGTTTTTCCTGGGCAACGAATAGAGCTTCATTGACGGGAAGACCTGCTGCCAGGTTCTTATCGTATGAAAGTCCCGAGCCATATCCAGCCGACAGGAAGATAGGAACAATCTCAATTCCGTAACCGTCACAGATTTCCTTCACTCTGGCCAGTCGTGTGAAGTACTCGGGTGGCTGACCATCAATTTGACTAAAGCTTGCGGACAGCATCATCCCATTCAGACCATGCTCCGACGCTATACGTGCAATTTCACCAATCTCGTCAACGTCACTATCACTGTTCAACGACCGCGACATACGGACCCAACGGTACGGGAACCGCTCTTCGGTTGGTGCACACGCGCTGAGAAACGTCGCTACGAACAAGGCCAGAAGAAAAATTGTAAGATTGCGCTTCATATTTACTCCCTCCCAAATCACTTTGCTACGAGGTCCAAACCTCCAACCAACGGACTCTATGCTATGCCGAGGCAAGCTCAATGGCAACGATATCTGAGGAACCGCAATTCGGCCGATTGCACTTCCCTGGTGGGTAGTGTAGTTGTCGTTGACAACCCTACTCCTGAATCTCTACTCAGTGGGCGCCAGCCTCCGCTACAAGGCGATAGGTTGGCCCGGGCACGCCGGCAAGGTTCACCGATCGCAGATGCCACTCATGCCGATCCCGCGTCAACTGGAAAGAGAAGTTTGGTGCTAACGGAAGCCAATCGGTCCCTGGTCTTTCGCACACCTGATACTCCTTCAGATTGGGTGTGCTGGATACGATGTGGCCACGTACTTGTCCTTGGTGGATTGAAGCGGCCACTTTCAGTACGTTCGGTGTCCATTCGATCCACTCCCGGTGCGGTGTGGGAATGAAATAACCGGCCGTATACGCCCAGTGTTGATTCGTCCGACCTCGACGCCACCACTTGTGGGTCCGATAGTACTCATCCGAATAAGTGACGAGGACACTCGAGTGGAAGTGCGGCCAGTTGGAGTGGCGATTGCCTTGAATCTCCCATGAGAGCCACCGGTACGTGACCGGCCCTCCTTCAGGTTCCTCGGGTCCATCGACAGGCAACCGATCCGGGCCTCGCACGCAACTAATGTCACGCGCTCCGTTGCGCAGAAGTTCGTCCCTCACCTCCAAAGCCGACAGCGGAATCCCATCCCTCTCGAAATGAGTGTCGTATTTTGCATCTATCAGCACCCATTTGAGGTACTCATTCGACCAGACTTCGTTCACCCCATGGTGCCCACCGGGGCGGTCCGGAGTTCCCCCGGGTCCAACGCCCAAACATCGCGTAACGTAGCCATAAGCGTTCAGCACGGCATTCTGAACCACCATGAAATGGCCGCAGTGGAAGCCTCCGCCTTTAAGTGCAGCGTCCAGGATTCCAAACGCATCGCCCCGCGTCTGGGTAGGATTCACGTTTTCGATCGCGATGTTCTTCTTGATCCAGTTCCGGAGCAACAGGATCCGTTTGAACTCGTTCGTCTCGTTGCCGACGACTTTGTCGAGTTCGTATCGTTGGATTAGATCGTTGAACCTCGGAGAGCGAAGGTCTTCTTGGGCCACGAACAGTTCATTTTCTCGGAAGACGGGGTTTTCCACCTCAACGATTCTGTGTTCAACACCTTCAGCCTGACCGGGGGCCGCGCCAATCATGCCGAGTGAATAGACGATCACGGCAGCAGTCAACGCCGCCAAGTAGCTTCCCGTCGTCATCAGTCAAGGGTAGGATATTCGACCGCTTCCGACAAGCTTTCAGGTACGGTCAAGTTAACGGAAGCAAGGGAATGATCTCCCCATGACACAAACAGATCTCTAATTCTTCAACGCACGTTGATCGCCTCTCGCCAATCAAAGAAATCCTGAAAAACGATACCGGTCTTGCGCACAATTACTCACAGATCTATCCAACATTCAGACCAGCCATCCTGTGTGTCACCGCAGGAATTGCGTACTCGAAATACTGGTGATACATTCTGCGAATGAAGAACTTTCCGGGCTGTCTTTTTCTCTTGAGTCTGTTTCTATCTTTCACTCCCTTATACGCAGAGCCGCCGGGCGATGGGTGGGAGTTGGTCTTTCATGACGAGTTCAATGGGGATCAACTCAACTGGGATGTGTGGACCTGTGAAGAGGGTGATCGTCGCAAGGCATACAACGATCCTGCGGACAGCTACGTTGACGGCAAAGGACATCTGATCCTCCGGCTTCGCAAGGCCGAGGACGGCAAGTATCACCTCGGTTTCATCCGGACACAGAAGTCGTTCCAATGGGGTTACTATGAGGCCCGCACGGATCTCGACACTGTACCCGGCTACTGGAGCGCATTCTGGTTGTGGGGCAAGGAATCATACAACCCGGACTACGACGGAGCCGAGGTTGATTTTATGGAAGATCCCTATCGCGACGATATCATTGAGCACAACATTCATCAGGGGAAGGGATCAGGACACAAGTGGGAAGGCGCTCGAGTGCGTTTCAAAGGGTCCCGTCAGGACTGGCACCTGTTTGCGGGTGAGTGGCACCAAGAGGGCTTCGATTTCTACGTTGATGACCAGAGAACCTGGATCACTCGTACCATGACAGCCGGCAAGCCGAACTGGATTTACCTGACGCTGGAGGCGAAATTTGATGGCTGGGCGGGTGACATACGAGAATCGGACAGCCTGCTGCCTGCATACTGGAAGGTCGATTATGTGCGCTACTACCGGCGGAATCCTCAGGCCCCGACTATCATTCTTTCCCAGCCCGAACCGATCAGGCTGGGGCAAGAGGAAGGCAAAATAGTGAAGGTGAGCTTGCACAAAGGGACTTTCGGAAGTTTGAATCCGAAGAGCTGGTCGGTGGAGAACCTTCCAACTGGTGTCAGTCTCGGATCAGTCGAACGTCTGGATGACAAAAACGTTAGACTGACACTGAAAGGGAATTCCGCCAAGGGTAGCTCTAAAGCCGAAATCGTCGATCTGACTGTGATCGCCGAGAAAGGCGAAGTAGCCGATTCGCAAGCGCTGCTAATCGCAACTCGGGGAGTAGTGCTCTCCGTCGCGCGCTAGCAAGCCCGAATTTCTCATTTGTGACTTTGTGCCTTGGTGGTAGCTCCCACGGATAACAACCTCACGGAGAGGGTTGATCAGTTT
>JAUVSF010000418.1 GCA_030597245.1 Acidobacteriota bacterium | reverse complement strand
TCTTATCAGGATGGAGGCATTCGCGCTGTAGAGGTTTCTAAGTCCGTTGAAGTACCCGGTCCCAGTGACAAGTGACAAATGACAAGTGACAAATGCCGGACCTGTCGCGCCGTAGCTCGAAGAGCGAAGGCGGATGCCAGTTACCAGATGCCGGGTACCAGATGTCAGATGCCGGATGTTGGACGCCGGGGTGTGTTTCCAGCGTCCCGCCTTGCGGGACGGCATGAATCTCGCCGATCAGCCTTCTTCCAACGGCGCGGACAGGATGGAGCATCCGGAGCATGGCTTATCCGCTCGTTCTTTTGCGTTAGGCGCCCAAGTTCACCATCGGCGTTTCTGTAGAGTTCGGGGTGATTTCGACTTGGCGCCTTCCCCTCACAACCGTTTTTCAACACCTTACAGCCATTTCCCGGGGTAAATTCCTTCGCTCACCGCCGGCAAGCCGCTCTGCGACTGCATTTCCCACCGCGCGATTGGCTCGGATGTGAGTTGCCGCCAAAAAGAGGCGCCGGCCGATCGAGATTACTCCTTCCCTATGGTATCTTGATGAACTGAATATGGGAGTTCGTACACTGGCGCCCTTGGGGGCCCTGAGCTTTCTAATCCTTTCCGCCTTCTTCTTCTATGCTGTGAGGACTAAGCGAGATGCAGAAGAAACCCTTCCACAGCTTTTCCACAGCCCCGAATTCAGCTTAACCAACTGCGATGGCCGGCCGATTTCAGGAGAAGATCTACTAGAGAAGGTGTGGATAGCAGATTTCATCTTTACTCGTTGTGGGGGCCCTTGCCCGCTCATGACTCAAAGAATGCTCCTGCTCCAACGGGCCCTTGAAGAGCGGCTCCCGGAGGATGTGTCCCGGATCCGGCTTGTTTCAATTACCGTTGACCCGGCCCACGATACTCCAGCTGTGCTCAAAGAGTACGCAGAACTGTGGGGTGCAGGCTTGGACACCTGGCACTTTTTGACGGGCCCACCTGACGAGACGCTGGAAATCATCCGTGAAGGGTTCAAGATATCGGCTAGCCAGGAAGGTTCCGGGTCGGAAGACATGCCGTCGATGGTACACAGCACCAACTTCCTTTTAGTGGATGGATCCGGCTTTGTCAGGGCGATTTATCATATGGATACCCCGGGCTTCACCGACATCATCCTGGCGGATGTCAGCCGCCTGCTCGAAGAACTCTGAGATCAGAATCCGGCTTGCTCTTGGGCCTTGTGGGTGCGCCGCCCCTACAGGGCTTCCATCGCTATCGCCCGCCTACTTGCCGTTCCGCTTCGCTCCACCCCAGGCTATAGTCCACCGCACCTTCGGTGGTCCTCAGCGACTTCATCGAGGACTCGATCGTAGGCAGGGGCCACTTGCCTCCAATCGTAGACCTTCATGTACTCCGATAGTTCTTCCGCCAGGCTGACCGTACTGCCACGATCGGTGATTGCAGATCGTATGAGTTCCAACAGTGCTTGACGAGAAGAGTAGAGACACCGCGAATGAAATCTCTCCGGAATCAACTCCGGGTAACTCAGTCGGGCCGGAACAATCGGGAATACCCGACACGTAATCGCCTCCACGATACTGATTCCAAAGAACTCGTGAAATGCAGTAGAAACCGTGATTTCCGCCTTGGTTAGAAGTTCATGGTAGAGCATCTCGTCAGCAAACCCGAGATGAATGACGCGACTGCCGAGCCGATCGATTTCGGGACGGAACTCCTCTGACTGACTCTGAAAAGCCTGGCCGCAAAGGGCCACTTCAAACGAAAGGCCTTCCGCTGCAATCGTACTCAGAGCGGACAGGAATTCGCCCATGTTCTTGTCGTATTCCCACCTCTGGTTCCACAGAATCAGGGGCACTTCCGTTTCCCTTGCCCCCACCATGTCGATCTTCTTCCGCAGGCCCTCCCAGTTGA
This sequence comes from Acidobacteriota bacterium, assembly GCA_030597245.1. GTDB lineage: Bacteria > Acidobacteriota > UBA6911 > RPQK01 > JAPXNP01 > JAUWTT01. The sequence continues at coordinate 2,836 of JAUVSF010000418.1, read as the reverse complement.
TTCCGACCGGCAGTATTGTGCTCTTCTGCCTGAGAGTGTCTACGCTTTCAACTTCCCGGAACTCAGGGAAATGTCCCAGAAACCTGGGCAAGTCCTCAAACAGGTCGTCCAAATGAAAACAGGAATTGAATGCTATTCGGTCAGCACTCAGCATCGAGGAAAAATTGATAAAGGCGTAATGGAGGTCTCGCTCGCCCCTTTGACGTCGCATGGCGCCTTTACCAGGTTCCCCGGAAAGAGGATAGGTCAGTTGGTTCTCATGCATGTAAAGCATGACTTTCAGACGATGGGTACGGCTTCTCGTAAGCGCGAGAAAGGTCGCCAGATCCAACATGTCGGTCACTAACAGAATATCCGGCGACAGGTCCCGACTCAGAAATTCCCGCGCCAGCGTGACTGCTCCCCCATGCATTCGCCACTTCCAATAGCGTGCCGGCAGACTCAAGATCTCGATCTGATGCCGGCTGAAGCTCGAGAATCCCTCGGCCCATGCTTGATGGCTGCCACCATGGTAAGGAGAAATTATGAGAACTCTCACCCTGTTTCCCTCGGCTCAACCCTTTCCACATAGAACTCTATCAGCACAACAGCCACGCCGTTCGAAATCACGGAGTGACAGAAGGATAAATGCTCGGTACCGACCTCTGCAACTCTCCAGAATGACCCTGCCTCAGGGAATAAAGTACACTTGAACGAGGGCTACCTGGTGCGTGAAAACTAGAAGCGGGCTCCGCAGTCGAAATTCGTCTCTGGGAATGAAAGGACTATACATGAAACTCTGTCTGAGAATCGTCGGTGCTGTTTTGGTAACCGTGACACTGGCAACAGCAGCATCTATAAAATTCATCTCCACCTGGAAAAATCCCGAAGCCGCCTCCATAGACATCTCGGGAAAGAAGTGGGCGGCGTTTGTGGTCAGTCCCGATCAAACGATGAGAATGGGCCCGGAAGAAACCTTGGCGACGGAAATGCGCAAACGTGGTGTCGATTGCATTGCAGGTTACACCGTACTTCCAGGAGAGCTGGCAAATGACAAGGAGAAGGCAAAGGAGTTCCTGGCGAAAGGCGGAATCACGGGTGCCATCATGATGCGGGTCTTGAGCGAAGAAGAGAGAATCCATCACACACCGGCAACGGTGTATTATTCCAGCTCCTACTATCCCAGCTTCTGGGGCTATTGGGGTCACGGATGGTCGACAGTCTATGTACCCGGGTATACAACCTCCGAGAAGGTCGTCTCGATCGAAACATTGGTCTACTCGATTGACAAGGACATACTCCTCTGGGCAGGTGAAAGCGAGACGACCGACCCAAAAGAAGTGCGGAAGTTCGTTAAGCAACTAGTGGATGCTGCCGGCAAAGAAATGCGAAAGGCCGGTCTCGTCAAGAAGTAGTCTCAGCTGTGTGAGACCTCGCCCCGAGCCAATTTGGCTGTGGGGAAACTCAGTGACAGAGCGGCTTGTGGGAGGTGAAATACTAGGTACCATACCAGATGCCAGATACCAGATACCAGATGCCGGATACCAGGGTGTGGGGTGTGGTCAAGACATAGGTAACACTTTAGGTTCAGGACATAGGCAAATCGTAGATCGTAAATCGAACATCGCAAATCGCAAATTGAAGATCCCAGGAGGCTACTCGTTCTTCCTGGGTCAATACTCTCTCAGGTTATCTGGACCATGGTGGTGTGCATTGAGTCCCGCCTTGCGGAGCTGAACTGGGGACTGGGAGCTGGGAACTGGCATCCTCCTTCGCTCTCCGAGCTATGGAGGACAGGTGGCATTTGTCATTTGTCACTTGTCATTTGTCACTGGAACCGGGCACTTCAACGGAGTTAGAAACCTCTACTCACCCCATAATCCTCTTAACTAACGATTTAACGGGACCTTCATACTTCTTCACCACCAGAACCGAAGTAGGTGAAAAGCGTGCCACTTTCTCCGGGATCTCACCAAACAGCATTTTGCGGAAGAAAGGCTCAAGCGCAGCTCCGATAACGACCAGATCAAACTCCCGGCCGGCCTTCGCAATTCCACCAGCCACTGAACCGGATTCGATCAACCTGCTTTGACGACTGATAGAGGAGTCAACTCTGGCCAACGTCTCATCGATTCGCTTCCTGGCTTCCTCTCTCTGTTCTTCGGAAGCTCCTTTCGGGACCACGTATCCTCCGGTGATGTCCATATCAAACGCCTTCGCCACGGCACTTAGAATCGTGGCGGCCAGTTTCGCATTTGGCCCACCGGCAGTAGGCAGCAAGCAGTGACGAAACAGCCTTTCGCGCGAGAGTTTCAACAGCAGCAGGTCGCAGGGGGCCAAACGGATGATTCGATCTGCAATCTCCCCAAAGACACGGTCTCGCGCATTTGTGTACCCTTTCCATCCCATCACGAGAGCTTCAGCCTGATGTTGCCCAACGGCTGAGAGAATGCCGTCCGAAGCAACATGAGCGACCACCAAATCGGTTTCAAGTTCCAAGTTTCGTTCCGCTGCGAACTTTCGCGCCGCGTCGAGTAAAGGTTCTTTGTGGTGGGCGAAGCGGATCCCTTCATGAATCGGCATCTGTCGAGGGACTACCACTACAGTGACGGCGATGAGGCGAATTCCCCGCTGCTGGGCGACCGGATAGGCGAGGCGCAGTAGAGTCTCCACGTTATCCGGATTGTGCAGTGCCACCACCACTGACGGCTCCCGGTCAGGTTCACTCGACAGCCGACCAGGCAGCAGCACCTGCGGCTCCAGGTGCGCCGCCTTCTTCTCGGCGATCGCCTCATGAAGCAGGCGCCCGACGCCAACCCCACCTGCGGTCAAAACCCACGCGATCGGCTGCAGGTTG
>JAUVSF010000564.1 GCA_030597245.1 Acidobacteriota bacterium | reverse complement strand
TGGAGTGCGGCAGCCCTAGCTGACGCTTTGGCTAATTGTGCACTTAAGTTTCCTGAAGGAAAGCGTCAGCTAGGGCTGCCGCACTCCAAATTTCTGCTCGGTGCTGTTGGTGGTGACTTCATGAATCTTCCGTGTTCTGTGTGGCCTGGGGTCCGAGCCGTCTTGCTTGACTCTACAGATCGTCGATAGAATATCTTTGGCGCCACATCTCAAATGCACCAAAGCGCTAGCGAGAAGAGGATTTCCATGGGAACCAATGCTGCGATCGGCAAACTCATACTGTCCTGCGTCGTTTTCTTCAGCTGCATTTTCTCGGGGCAGTCGGCCCTGGTTCTTGCTCAGACTCGGAGTGACTGGCCCATGCAAGGGGGCACTCCCTCCCGCAATGCTGTCTCCGCGATGGCAAATGCTCCATCCGAGTGGGATTTGTCTGCAAAAAAGAACGTCAAGTGGGTAGCCTCGCTGGGGTCGCTGACCTATGGAACTCCGGTGGTCTCAGGCGGTTCGGTTTTCATCGGGACGAACAACGAGGGGTTGAGGGACCCGAGAGAAGCAGGTGACAGAGGCGTTCTAATGGCTTTCCGGGAGTCGGACGGGGAGTTCTTGTGGCAGGCCACTGCCGAGAAGCTCGCCTCCGGGATGGTCAATGACTGGCCGGAACAGGGGATTTGTTCGACACCTCTTGTCGAGGGTGAACGTCTCTACTATGTCACCAGTCGCTGCGAAGTAGTCTGTCTGGATACGCAGGGGTTTCGTGACGGAGAGAATGATGGGCCCTTTGTGGACGAAGCGCTCAAGGACCCCATCAATGCAGACATCGTCTGGGTATTCGACATGATGAAAGAGGTCAAGGCCTTTCCCCACAACATGACGTCCTCTGCTCCCGTTGCTTACGGTGACTTGATCTTCGTCGGTACTTCGAACGGTCGGGATGAAGAAGGCAATCTTCCTTCTCCGGAGGCCCCTTCTCTACTGGCATTGAACAAGACTTCCGGTCAGGTCGTATGGTCGGACAGATCGCCCGGAGAAAACATACTCCATGGGCAATGGTCGTCAGCGGCGGTGGGAAAGATCGGGGGCCAAGCTCAGGTCGTGATGGGACAGGGGGATGGTTGGGTTCGTGGCTTTGAAGCACTGAGCGGAAAGAAGCTCTGGGAGTTCGACACGAATCCGAAAGACTCGGTGTGGCCGAAGAACCGCAACAACGTGATCAGTACCCCGGTCATCGTGGGTGACCGAATCTACATTGCCAATGGGCAGGATCCGGAGAACGGCGAGGGAGTCGGACATCTCTATTCCATAGACGGCACCAAGCGAGGAGACATCACTGAGAGCGGCCGAATCTGGCACTACCAGGATATACGCCGGTCTATTTCTTCGGCGGCGGTTCACGACGGGCTGCTGTACATCCCGGATTTCAGCGGGTTTCTGCATTGTCTCCAAGCCGAAACCGGCCAAGTGAAATGGGTTCATGATACCTTTGCTCCTGTTTGGGGTTCCCCCTTGGTGGTAGACAGCAAGGTCTACCTGGGCGACGAAGATGGCGACGTCGTTATCCTGAAGACGGGACCGGCTGAGCAGGTTTTGGGCGAAATTAACATGGAGGGCGCCGTCTATGGCAGTCCGGTCCCAGCCAACGGGGTGCTGTTTATTGCCACCTATAAACAGCTCGTCGCCTTGGCAGTGAAAGAGTGAGCCTGGCTACGGCTTTACCGGACCAGTGTGAAGGCAGCTTTGAAGAACGGAGCAAACTGCTGATACTCGCATAGGTGCATTGAGAGGTTGACCATGAAAGGGATAATCATCGCCGTCATCGGCTTCAGTTTCATTCTGGGTGCCGCGAGCTTGAGTGCTGAACCCCCATCCGCTGCAGATGGTTTCTGGCCGCAGTGGCGAGGGCCTAGTGGCAACGGGTTTGCGAGAGACAACGACCCTCCGATCGAGTGGAGCGAAACGAAGAACGTCAGATGGAAACTGGCGATCCCGGGAAAAGGCTCCTCCTCGCCAATCGTATGGGGGAATCGACTCTTCATCACGACGGCAATCCCAACGGAAGAAACCGTGGCCACTGAACCCGTCCAGACGTCCGGCAGCAGACGAGGAATGCGGTTGACAAAGGCAAGTGCCGTACTGAGATTTGACGTTATCGCCGTAGATCGACACAGCGGAAAGATCCTCTGGCAGAAAACGGTTCGCAAAGAGCTCCCTCACGAAGGAACCCATCCGACGGGCACCTGGGCGTCCAACTCGGCGGTGACGGACGGCAAACACGTCTTTGCGTATTTTGGATCCCGTGGTTTGTATGCCCTGGATATGGACGGGAATGTCGCCTGGGAAAGAGACTTTGGCGACATGACAAAAAAGATGGCATTTGGAGAAGGAAGTTCCCCCGCCCTCTTCGGCGACAGGATCGTGATTCTCTGGGATCACGAGGGCCCTTCCTTTGTCGTGGCGCTGGACAAGGCCACCGGGCAGGACGTCTGGAAGGTGGACCGGGAAGAGCAAACCTCCTGGTCTTCGCCTTACATAGTGGAGAATGGAGGTATCCATCAAGTGATCACAAATGCCACCAGTCGGATCCGGTCGTATGATCTCAAGGACGGCCGACTGGTTTGGGAGGCCTCGGGGATGACCGCAAATGCCATCCCCACGCCAGTTACACTTGACGGTATCGCCATTCTGATGAGCGGGTTCCGGGGTAGTTCTCTCCTGGCTATTCGTCTCAAGGATGCTCAAGGGGACATCAGTGAGTCCGAAGCAATCGTATGGAGCCTCGATCGGGATACACCCTATACGCCCTCGCCCCTGCTGTACGAGGACACTCTCTACTTTTTGAAAAGCAATTCCAGCATTCTCTCCTGCTTCAATGCCAGGACGGGGGAAGAATACTATCGCCAGCAGCGGTTGGAGGGCATTGGCACCGTCTACTCCTCGCCGGTCGGCGCCGCTGGTCGGGTCTACATCACCGACCGCGAGGGAAATACGTTAGTGATCCGTCATGGTCCGCAGTTCGAGGTACTGGCCAGTAACTCACTCGACGACGGGTTTGATGCTTCCCCGGCCATCGTCGATGATCACATCTACTTGCGCGGTCAGCAGAATCTCTACTGTATTGCCGAAAAGGAGTAACTTCACATCGGTTTCTGCGAAGCTGGGCACCAGTTACCAGTGCGAGGCAGAACATCGTTGAAGACCGTCATGCTTGAAAAGTGCATCGGGAATGTCGATAGAGCTAAGCAGAGGAGTTCGGGAGGCCGCCTCGGTCTCTGGGTTCGACTTCCCCTTTTGTCTCTGTTGTGGATAACGGGACTGACTTGCCTTCTCGCGGCTCAGTTCGGAAACGTTTCATGGAGGAGTTTTCGCGGGGATTCTCAGCTCACAGGGGTTGTCCCGGGAAGACTTCCTGCTAAATTGAAAGTTGCATGGACTTTCAGAACGGGAGAGCGAGATTCGATCGAGTCCTCTGCCGCAATCGTTTCCGGGACTGCGTATGTGGGAACGCTGGACGGGTTCC
>JAUVSF010000248.1 GCA_030597245.1 Acidobacteriota bacterium | reverse complement strand
GTTGATAAGATCATCCGGATCGATCGGAGCCAACTATATTGAAGCCAATGACAGCCTGAGTCGGAAAGATCTTCGGATGAGGACCAAGATTTGCCGGAAAGAAGCAAAAGAAACTGGATACTGGCTACGACTACTTGAGCCTGGAAACGAGAGTTTAGACCAGGAGCGCAGGTTTCTTCTTGATGAAAGTACCCAACTTATGAAAATATTCGGTGCCATTATTCGAAACACTCGATCCAGCGAGAACGAAGCCCGCTGACTCTGATTCGGATTTCGTGCTTCGAGCTTCGTGCTTCCCACCGAAGGTGGGCTGTGCCCGCGGGAATCCAACTGTATCCGCCTCCAGCCAAGATTGAAGACAAATCACGAGATAGTCCTGCGAAGAGGCAATCGCAGAGCTAGGTACTCAAGGACGAGCGTTTGACGGGTTGCGAGAGCGGAGAGCAGGCTTCGAAGCAGTGCCAAGATCATCTGAGCCAATGACGAGCGCGGTTGCGCCTAACTTCAATGTTCTCAGCTCGGGCGCAATAAACACAAGGGACAGGGGATACCGCTTCGGGATAGCTTTCGATAAGTCTCTGGATTTCCAGAAGTACGGGGCTTTCGTTGCCGGCATGCAGACAGCCGGCTAGATTCAGTAGAATTCCCGGCTTCCCCGCAGGATTCTGTAGTCTTCCTGGTTGGCGTAACACCGTCTCCGTGATACTTAATGTTGCGTTTATCCGGTGAACTGGACTGCCCCGGGATCACCATTTGACAGGGGAACTTCATGCACTACATCTCAGATCCTCCGCAAAGACGGTTACTTTACCTACTTGCAGTCTCGCTCGCAGCAGCGGTCGGAGGGTTGCTGTTTGGTTTCGATACCGGAGTGATTTCTGGAGCCATTCCCTCGGTAAAGGAGCATTTTGGCCTCAATGCTCACCAGGAAGGCTTTGCAGTCAGTAATTTGATGATTGCGTGCATTGTGGGAGCGAGTATCGCGGGACCTTTAACGGACCGTTACGGAAGAAAGAGAATATTGATCCTGGCGGCCCTCCTGTTTCTTGTCTCAGCCGCCCTGTCAGCCTTACCCAGGTCTTTCACTGAACTCGTGATTGCCCGGTTTATTGGCGGAGTCGGGGTCGGAATTGCCTCAATGCTCTCGCCAATGTACATCGCCGAGATCTCACCGGCTGACATCCGAGGACGTCTTGTCGCGCTGAATCAACTGGCCATTGTCATTGGGATCCTGACTTCCTATTTATCCAACTGGCTCCTGGTGGACACTGGTAGTTACAACTGGCGGTGGATGTTCGCGGCTGAAGCCATTCCTGCCGCTGTATTTCTGGCTAGTCTTCTGCTGATTCCGGAGAGCCCTCGATGGCTCGTGAAGCAAGAACGTGATGAGGAAGCTGTCTCAGTACTCCTGAAAGTTGGCGGTGAAGCGCATGCTCGAGATGAACTCCATAAGATTCAAGAGACCGTTCACGAGGAACACGGCCGGTTTCGCGATCTACTGAGGCCCGAACTGAGGAAACCTCTCATAGTCGGTGTGCTGTTGGCCTTCTTTGCACACCTGACCGGGATTGACGTTGTCATTTACTACGGACCAACCATTTTCATCGAGTCAGGTTTCGACTCGGCAGCATCTGCTTTGATGGCATCAGTGATCATCGGAGTTGTGAATCTACTGGCTACCTTCATTGGAATCGCCATGGTCGACAGGGTTGGGAGAAAACCCCTTCTGCTGGTCGGGATGGCCGGCATGGGGATAGCCATGGCCGGAGTAGGACTATCCTTTCAATCAGCAACGCTGGGGCCACTCTGGACACTCTTCTTTATCCTCTTCTACACCGCTTCATTTGCACTCAGCATGGGAGTTGTGATCTTCGTTTACCTTTCGGAAATCTATCCAACCAAACTGAGGGGGCGAGCGATGTCGATAGCCATCATGGTTCTCTGGTTCTCAAACGTGCTGATCACTCAGCTGTTCCCAAACACGATGGCGACTCCTGGAGGTGCAACATTCTATCTCCTGGCCGGAATCTGCGGGATTGCGATTGTTTTCATCCAGACTATGATCAAGGAAACGAAGGGTCGTTCCCTGGAAGAAATCGAATCGATGTGGGCTTGACCCACGGAGTGAGCGATGACGAGCAAGCAGCGACTAGTTTCGGCTCTACAGAAAAGGGTACCCGATAGACTGCCGGCCGCGACTCCCGAATTTCCGCTGACACACCTAATCATTGGCAGGAGATAGTGTCCTGTGCACAGACTACTTGGAACTCAGCTAGCGCTCAGCAAACTCACTTCGTCCTCGATGAACAGATATGAAAGAAACCATAATCTCCGCTGACACCGTCCACTCCCCTTGGCTGAATCGCCGGAATGTCACCAAGCATGAGGCTACCGATCGGAATTTGCGTAGAGAAGATCACGACTTGACCGGGATCGTGATTGGGCGCTCTTTATCTGAGCCGATATCCCTCAGCACAACGGCCTGCCAAACGCTGCAGCTCAGCAGCGCAGATTGTCTGCGTCGGCTGGAGCGCTTTGCTCGCCAGAGAGCCTTCTGGTTACGTCGGCGATCGTTCTGAGATTCTCGTAGGGAGCATCAAGAGGTACGGCGCATTCAGGTCCGATGATGTCGACTCCGACGCGCAACTTTTCCGCGATGTCTTCCGCTATCGATTCAGGGGTGCCGTTCCGCACGACGTCGATATTGCTCGTGCCGCCCAACACTGAACAACGGCATGACATTGTCGAAACCGAGTTCCGTGTGGCCTGCTGTCGCAAGCATGGTCATCTTCTCCGGTTCAAGGTGCGCATCGGGGAAAGCAATACGAACCTTATCCATCAAGTCAGTGGTTACGATGGACGTAGCACTACCAATGGACGTGCGCGGAGTGATAAGTCGCCGCAGACAGCGGAAGCGAAGGACGATTCGCGATCCTAATTACCACTGTCTACCTTCAGTACCAAGTGAGTCGGACTTGCCGAACTGTGGTGAATGCGGTGCCTCTGCGGCTTGTAGCTGGAATCAGGTGCCATCATGATCGAATCGACAAAGGTCTGAGGATTGCGGTCATAGAGTGGAAACCAAGTGCTTTGAATCTGTACCATCATTCGATGTCCACGCTTGAACGTGTGGTTGGCTGTCGGAAGCGGAACCTGATATTCCAGGACTTCGTTGGGTTTGATCGCCCGGGCCTTTGAATAGTCCTCGCGATAACGCCCTCTGAAGATATCTCCACTAATCATCAACTGGAACCCGGACATTGCGAACGACGTCGGGTCTTCGTCGGGATAAACGTCGATCAGCTTCACAACCCAGTCAGCATCGGTCCCGGTTGTTTCGGCGAAGAGCTTTGCCAGCACCGGTCCCCGAACCGTCAGAGGTTCCTCAAGCGGTTCACTGGTCCAGGTGGCCACATCGGGACGGCCGTCGGCGAATCGCTGATCCTCGACCAGCCAGGTTCGCCACTTGGAGATGATCGAGGGCACCCCATAATTGGATCCCCATACCGGGCGGGGAGCATTGGGCACCGGTTTGGCGGGATCGGAAGTGTATTCGGTTGAAGTGTCTCCTTCCCCTGGGGCGTCAAATGAGAGCTTTCCGTCGGCTTGGAGATACAGCTTTCTTACCGTCTGGACGGGGGGCCACTGGTCGAAGTGGCGCCAGCGGTTGTTGCCTGTCTCGAACACGGTCACCGGATCAATGGTTGCCGTTTCCACTCCCTTCAGGAAATGGTCCAGGAATGGGCGCAGGACATCTTCTCGAAACCGTTTGGCGGTGTCTTCATCGAAACTGATCGCGCCCAGGTGGCTGCCATCCGAGAAGTGCTGGCCGTGATACCAGGGGCCGGAGGCGAAGAAGTTCAGGTCGTTACTCTTGTCGTGCTTTTCTATGGCTGCATAAACGGCCGGCGACCCGTAGATATCCTCCTGATCCCAGAGGCCATGCACGTGGAGTGCCGGCACCAACCGGCTGGGATGATCGAACCACTGATCAGCCGCACAGTCACGCCAGTAATCGGTGTAGGACGGGTTATCCATCAAGTGGGACCACATTTCATGGCGGTCGTCGAGATACGCGCCAAGAGCTTTCCCCAGGGCGCCCTTACCCAGTGCCCAGCTGTAGAGGTCTCGATGGGTGTAAGGGTAGTCAAACGAACTCCCTTTGCGAGTCTCCATGCTGTAAATGAATTCGAAGGCGTAAATAGGCCGAAAGGCCCCCCAGTGAAACCAGTCATCGGCTTTCCAGACATCGACGACAGGGTTGAATGGAACTGCCGCCGCCAACGCCGGATGGGGTTCGCGCATGGCCGACAGGGTCAGCCAGCCAGGATACGAGGTGCCCCAGACTCCGACCTTGCCGTTGTTGTCGGGGACGTTCTTGACCAGCCAGTCGATCGCGTCCCAGGCGTCGGTAGTCTCATCGGTCCCGGTCTTGTTGTATTCCCCTCGAGGGACTCGATACATCTCATACTTGCCCTCCGACTTATACCTCCCGCGCAGATCCTGAGCTGCGTAGATATAGCCGTTTCCCAGGAATTTCGGGCCGAGGTTCACTTCCAGCTTTGTCGAAGATGCTCCCACTAATCGAGTCGCGTCGTAGGGTGTGCGCTCCAGGATGATGGGAAGCGGTTCTTTGGCGTTCTTGGGGATCAAGATTACCGTGTAGAGCTTGGCTCCATCACGCATTGGAACCATCTCTTCGCGTAGCGTGAAATCATCCAACGGATAGACTTCACGGAGAGGGTCTTCTGCCAACGCGAAAGTGGCTGTTGAGAGTACAAAAAGTGTCAGAATCAGAAACCATGCACGGATTCTCATTGAACCTCCAAGTGCTGCGGGACTAAGTTATGTTGGATGTGATTCTAAGTAGCTGAGGACTGAGCGTCAACGTGGCGACGAGTCGCGGGTCAGTTTGAGGGTCTACAATCGCAGCAAGTGACTGATGCTTAGAAGGGAAATGTGGAGGCGCCGAGTGGGGTCCAACATCAGTTCCAGATCGGCCAAGAAAAGGATTTCCAAGAATACCAAGGGTTTCGCTGCGCTCAGCGGGAAGCAGTAAATCCGAAATCCGAAGCACGAATCTTTGCGCATCTCATCCGACGTTTGTTTAGATAGGTAGCGGAATGTAACGATGGTTGAAAAGCAAAAGAAACTGGCTACTGGCTTCGATTGATCGATCCCGGAGACAAAGGATTAGATCCAGAGCGGAGGTTTCTTCTGGATGAGAGTATCCAGTTAATGAAGATCTTCGGGGCCATTCTCCGAAACACTCGATCCGACGAAAAGGAGCTCGGATGATTCGGACTTTGTGGAGCTTTCTCCCCGGCTTGTCCGGTTTGAGGGCGGACCAGGATGACCGTGGTGGAATCGTTCACTTAGGTGCATTTCGAGGGTTGGAAGGGGGGAGAAGCAGTTTTCGACTCCCCAAAATCGCTTCTAAAGGGTGTTCCTGGCCCCTATTTCATGCTCATCTCCGTGTAATCAAGAGGATTGTGCCGTGGTCCGACTCCAATTCTAATTCTGTCGCAGCAACCAGACTTGGCGGCGCAGCACGGGATCGGTGGCAACGATCCATTTTCCAGAAACCACCTCTTCAGTCGCGTCCTTAGAGATGTTCCTGAAGAAGGCTCTCTCATCGCTTGACCCGTGCATTACCTTCCCAAATACTCCAGACCTGTTCTTCGTCGGCCGGTTGAGCGTAATCCGTCAAGAGGGAAGTCGCTAATGCACCGGTTGCCCATCCGAACTGAAGCCATTTTTCAGGTTCCCATCCCTTTAAGATCGCGTAGAGCATGCCTCCGACAAAACCGTCTCCACCGCCGATTCGATCGAGAACGTGAATTTCACGCGGCTCCGCTACGTGGAACTCGCCCGCACCATAGACAATTCCGCCCCACATGTGAGTGTTTGTACTAATCACTTCTCGCAGAGTTGTGGCGAACGCAGAAGCCCCTGGATAGGATTCCCGGACTCGCCCGATCATTCCCTTAAACCCTTCGATCTTAGAAGCCAGGTCCTTGCCTCCTGCGTCTGGACCTCGTATTCCAAGACAGAGCTGGAAATCTTCCTCGTTGCCAACCAAGATGTCGGTTATGGATGCGATTTCAGTGAAGATTTCATGGAGTTCTTCTTCTCGTCCATCCCAGAATGATGCCCTGTGATTGAGGTCGAAAGAAATCCGTGTGCCGTGTCGCTTGGCCGCTCTGGCCAATTCGAGACAGAAGGTTCCCGTGTCTGGTGAAAGGGCGGCGATCAAGCCTGAGATATGAATTATCTTGACGCCTTCTCGCCCGAATATCCGTTCCAGGTCGAAGTCCTTTACGTTGCGGGTGCGTCCAACCTCTCCTGCTCTGTCGTTACACACTCTCGGTCCGCGGGAGCCATACCCGCTGTCAGCAATATTGATTTGATGGCGATAGCCCCAGGGTCCGCCGGGTTCGACCTCCTTCCCCTCGTAATCCATGTGTCTTCCGGCCAGATTGTCCTTAATGAGGCGAGCAATCGGACTGCCCTTTACAAATGTAGTGAGCACCTTGACTGGCAGCCCCAGAAACGAAGAAACACTTCCCACGTTCGTTTCAGCACTGGTGGCAACCAATGAGAACTGCTCACTGCAGTGGACAGGTTGTCCATGGAGTGGTGTCAGTCTGGTCCCCATACTTGTAGGTGTCAGTAATGCATAGCGAGAGTCGTTACGTAATTCCATTTTAGTCACTCATTTCGACCTGTTTGCGGGCTTTGTTAAACTGCGACAATTCATGAGACTCCTCACTTATACAATCTCGATCTTAGTACTGGCAACTAGTTTGATGTGCAATCAGAAGTCCGAAGCTCCACGTCTGCAATTTGAAGAGTTAACAGTGAATTCATTACCACCAAATGTGGCATCAGATAATGCCGATACGAAAGCGAGTGGTGGTTCGCAGAGTTATTTCGCTGCATATGCGGACAACCACTGGTTTGAGTCAAGGAGAAGCTTGGCGAAGGTGGGATGGGGGAGGTTTACCGTGCCCATAACACCAAGCTAAACCGGGAGGTGGTTCTCAAGATCCTCAGAGATGGGCCAGGGCACAGTCTGTCCTCCGCAGCGCTCCGGGTAGCCTCGCGTATTAGGTTGAACCGACACTGCAGTCATCCGGCTTATTTGGGCATCCGGCCTGCCGTCCTTTCGCACTTGATAATATGTCGTAAATGACATATTATCAGATCGATGGCTGAAGAGGACAAGCTCCT
>JAUVSF010000558.1 GCA_030597245.1 Acidobacteriota bacterium | reverse complement strand
TTCTCGACCACATTCAGATAAGGGACCAGGTGAAACATCTGGAAAACGAAACCGATGTTACGTGCCCGAAAGCGAGCCTTTCGCTCAGCACTCATTTCGGATAGCCTTTGTTGATCGACGATGATCTCCCCCTGAGAAGGTCGAAGCATCCCGGCAATTAACACCAGGAGGGTCGTCTTCCCGCTTCCGCTTGGACCGCGGAGAACCACGAAGTCATGCTTGTCAATTTTGAGGTCGATGGCATCCAGGGCTACGGTGCGCCCTTGCGCTCCCTGGTATGATTTTGAAACCGACTCTAGAGTAATCACCTTGATTCCAGTCTATTCGTCACGCAGGGTCCGCACAGGATCCCAGGTGACGGCGCAGACCATTGGGATAAACGCCGCGATCGCAGTGAACGCAGGTGCCAGAACAACCATCCAGGCGAGCCATGTGAGATTCAGTCTCATCGCTCCAGCAGTAAGACTGAAGATTTCGGGACCGAATTTCAGTGCGATAAAACCGCCCAGTAGAAACCCAAGTGGGGCGCCTAGCAGTCCCAATATCACAGCTCGACCCAGGAACAGGAGGGCAATTCGCGCAGATCCGTAGCCGATTGCCCTAAGGATGCCAATCTCGTTATGGCGTTCCCTGACGTTGAGCATGGACAGAATTCCAATCGACGCCCCACTGGCGATGATTATTATCGGCACCAGAAGCCCCAAATAGCCCTCCATTGCAGCCCTCTGCTGTTCTCGAACATCGGCTATCCCCTTTAGTAAGATCACCTTGCCTTCCGGGAGGATCTCGGCGAGTTGTACTTCGGCAAGCGAGAGCGCATCCAGTTCGGTCTGGCCCGATTCAATCAGACAGAGGCACTCAAGAGCCCGGATCTCATTGATTCTCCCGCTGAGCGCCAGGAGCTCCTGGACGTCTTCAAGATGCCCAAATATCTTGATATCGTCGCTGCTTCCCGTCGGTGACAGGCACTTGACAACCCGGAAGCGTGCGCCGAGAAGGTCCATCTCGGATCCTTCCTCGATATCAAGAAAGCGGGCAACTTCAGATCCGACGTATATCTCACCCCGATTCACCGCAAACATAATTGGCGGTTGATTCCTCCCCGGAGGCATCACCTCAGGGAGGATACCGGTCAGCACCACACGACGCCCCTCGACTTCAATTGCCTTTTGAAGGGTTGCGGTGAGATGAGTGTATTCATAGCCATCCAGAGCGGCGAATCTGAAAACATACTCCTCCGGCATCGTGAACTCTGAGAGGCCCATCGACCAGAACTGATCCATCCTTGTTTGTTTGGGAATGATGCGCAAATTCTGTCCCATGCCGAGCTGAATCTTCCGAGTCTCATTTCGGTACGACTCGCCGGTGGTTACGAAAACCACGAATAGTGCAACGGCTGTAACGACCGCCAGTAAACTGAGCAGAAAGTTTACTTTGCGGAACCGTATCTCTTTGAGAACGAGCTTCAATGTTCCCATTAGTTGGCCCTTCCAGCCCGAATCAAAATAAAAGCCCCGACACACAGAACCAGGCCGGCAAACCCGCCCAGCAGGTAAAGGATCTGATTGAAAACCGGACGGCCTGGGGGTGCACCAGAACTGTCTTTCGCCGCCGGAATCTGCAGCTGGTCCGCATGATCTTCAGTTGGATAGGACCGGAAATCCATCCAGGTGTTGACTTTCAGAATTCTGCTGACCTCCATTCTTACGAGCGGGTTGTCCGGGTCAAAGCCAAGGTCCTGCGAGACAAGGGCCTGAAGTCTTCTATTCCACAGTATCGGAATCCCGGTCCCTCGGATCAGCCTTGGGCTCAGCCCGCACTCGCAATCAGCACCAATTACGAAGAGGATTCGGGAGACTAGATCGAGCGTAATCTCCTCTCCGATCATTGCCGGCCCGATCCATCGTCCTCTCCCGTACAGGATTACGGCGATTGGCTCCTCCAGGTCATCGGTCCCTAAATGAAAACTCCAAAGAAGCAGTTGCTCGGAAGTTAACTCTTCCCGGGTCAAGGTGATCAGAGCCGGACCCCGTCTGATGGGTTTCGGAAAGTACTCGAGTTCAGATTCTACCGTCCCAATAGCCTGCAGCACTGCGGTTCTGGCACGGCTATTCTCGGCTTGGTTCCCTCCTTCAATCAGCAGGACGACGCCAAACGCGGTGGCCAGTTCCTCGACAATTCTCGACCGGACCGGAGAGGACACCACTCCCAGCAAGGCTTCTCGAACCTGATCGGGCGAGAATACTCCATCCCAAAAAGGGCCGAGCCACAGGGAGTGTCCCCTGGGGGAGACCAGTGCAGCGGATGGGCGCCCCTCCTGGCCCTCAACAGGCCGCCAGTACTCCATAGCCGGGTGATCGGGGTTTTGATCAACCGATATGAGTTCGAACGAAACGGAACTGTCGGCAAGTAATTCCGTTGCGAGAGACTCAAGTTGAGAGATCTCCTCCGTCGGCATTTCCGAGTCAACGAAGCCGAGCAAGCGGTAAGACTCAATTCCGAGGTCAACGAATCCTGTCTCGCGAACATTGTAGCGACAGGCCAGCGACTCGGCGGACGAGGCGACAAACAGACCCAGTGCAAGCAGGATTTCAACCACTGGTATTCGTTTCATTGCAATGTGCTTTTCGCTCCTACAGACTTCCTGTCAAGCAGGAATACCACAAGATCGAAACTTATTCTACGCAAGCTCTCCCCGGCGGCGGTGCAACCTCAACGAACGCCATCGCGCTGAAACCCAACAGTACAGACACATACGCGACGACTCTTCTCAACACCATCACTGCCCATCCTTCCAAAAAGGGCACTTCCCACACAGAGACAATGTTCGCTTCCGAGAGTTTATGGGGAGTCCCTTGAGAACGAGGCTGTTCCTTACCTTCCGTAAGACGAGCATTCCTGCTCGTCACATGGTAAGACATGCATCCTTGCTTGTCATTGGTGTGCGGCAACCAAAGATGGTTGCCCTCCCGTTCATGACAACCAGGGATGGTCGTCTTACTGTGCGGCCGTCACGGAGGGAGTCGGTATACCTAGCAGGTCGAGTTGGTCCTCCAATCTCTCGAGCCCTCGCATGTTGGGCAAGAGTTCAGCTTCAGCCGGCCTTCTTCGATCGGAAAAGATCAAGACTTACCGCAAGGCCTTTCCCTCCAGCGTTGAACAGGAAATCCAGCGGATCAAATACTCCTGGATACAAACCAAAGGCTTGGCCAAGCTCCTGGGCCGAGAACGTAAGAACCAGACTGTCCCTTTCTTCTTCCCTTTCTTCTTCTCCCCTTCTTCCCCTTCTTCGAAACTCATTCTACGCAAGTTCCTGGCACAAAATCTCAAAGAATTCTCAGTGCTTTCGTGATTTGGTGGTTAATCTCGCCAAACTCTATAGCGCAAATGCCTCTTCCAGAAACACCCAAAATAAATCGAGGAAGATGGAAACTTTTTTGTTGACGGAGCATACTATTGTATATACAACTAAACAGATGACCAAAACAGAAAAGCAGAAGACGATCCCTGAGCTTATCGCTCAGGAGTGCATTGGAGTCCGAATG
>JAUVSF010000215.1 GCA_030597245.1 Acidobacteriota bacterium | reverse complement strand
CTGTCGAGTTCGGGGTGAATTCCACCTGGCGCCTCCCCTTACAACCGTTTTTCAACAACTTACAGCCATTTCCTGGGGTGAACTCCTTCGCTCACGTCTTGCAAGCCGCTCTGCGACTGCGCTTCCCCACAGCGCGATTGGCTAAGTCGAACAATGTCACCCACACTCGAGGGGTGAAATCACGGTATCACGGCCTCCGGCGGGGACACCGCCAAGATGGGGCGCGCTACTTGGGGGATTCTCCGTAGTTTTTACGGATTACAGAAGTACAAGAATCGCGTTTTTCAACGGATGCATCCAGCCAAATACGAAACTATGATCAACGAGGTTTGAAGTTTGCGTGAAGGATAGGCCTATGCATGGATCGATGATTGGCTGATTGCCTAGGCATCAGACGCTCGTTCCTCATAGGCCTACCTTTCGTCGGAATGAGATCGTAAGAGCATGGAATCCTAACCTAAGAGGAGGCACGATGAGGAAGTTATTGGTAATTCTAGTCATGGTGAGTACCGTCCTATTCACGGACCTTATTGTGAGGTGGGCGAGCGAAACCACCGTCGAGGCACAGGCGAAAACATCACTTACTGCGGGAGTTGGGACTCCCACTTTGGATGGAATCGAATCGGAGGGTGAATGGACCTCAGACTCGATTACAACCAGTAGGGGAGTCACCGTAAAAGCGATGATCGACGATATAAATCTGTATGTGCTGGCTACATGGGAAGATTCCACAGATAGTGTAGCCAAGGACCAATGGACCTTCGATGGGACGAACTGGAATGGTTTGGGTGATGAGGACCGTATCAGCTTCATCTGGGATATGAAGGATGAAAACGGGAACAGCTTGAACGGTGATGATGGCGCTGCCTGCGCCACGATGTGCCATACCCCGATTATGCGAACGAACGTTGGCCGAGTGGATGTCTGGCACTGGAAGGCTCATCGCTTTAATCCAATGGGCTTCTCAGACGACAAATACTGGGACACCTGCCAAGACTGCGGTGATGGAGGTCGGCACGGTGACGGCGGCAGTGGTTCTGGCGATAGAAACCGCAATGAGGAAAAAACGGCTCCAGTGTATATGGCGGCTTCCGACCCGGGCGCCAATGTTGACTTTCTAGCGGATGACCAATCGGTGTTGGACGCTTTTGACCCATTTGGTGTCGAGCCTGGCAGTGTCGACTTGAGGGTCCCTTTCGATAATTCGGCACAGTTCGCGGTGGGCGCTGAGATCCCGGGGAGACAACTGGCAACGCCTACAGGCAATAGAGCTTCGGTTCGCTCAGCTGGGAAGTGGGCGAACGGCATGTGGACAGTTGAGTTCTCAAGACCCCTGGCAGGCGAAGTGGGGCTTGATGGGAAGCCCGAAGATTTTGCGGTTCCATTGGGCGGCTCGGTAGACTTTACCAGCGAGACCTTTGATGATGTTGCGGACCACTCGCGACATATTTTTGAGACTGGTGCCGCAGAAACCACCGCAGATACAAAGGTATACACTTTGAATTTCCCAGATCCGACAACTCTTTACTTCGCTCAGTTTGCTGACGGCAGCGGTATTTCTAGCCAGATCACGTTGTTCAATTTGAACGAAGAGCAAGGTGCGGCTACGACGATTCTCTTGAAGGACGACGCGGGTGAGCCGTTGACGGTTGACCTCAACGGCGAAGAAGTAAACGGAGAACTTGAGGTTATTATTCCCGCGGGCAGTCTGCGAAGATTTGAGACGGATGGCCTTGGAGATACTGTAGTAGGGTCGGTTACGGTCGAATCAGATGGGAACCTGGCAGGCGTCATCTTGTTCGGTGGAACGACAGGCCTGGCCGGTGTTGGCAGCAGCGTCGCGTTGGATGAGGTTGGCTTCACCGCCCCAATGGAAGTGAACACGGGAGCCGGCACAGATACTGGGATCGCCGTAATGAACCTCGAGGCTCAGGAAGTAACCCTGGATCTCCAACTCTGCGACGAGGATGGCGGAGTACTTGCGACGGCCCAGATGGCTCTACCGGCGATGGGACATCGTGCACTCTTTGTCACCGAGGTTGAATGGGATACTGTCGTCGATTTCTCGGACTTCGACGGTCTCTTAAAGGTGACGGCGACTGGAAGTACAAGCGCCACGGTTATTCAAACCAGACCGAGTCAATTGGCAACCATGCCGGTTGCTGCCAACTAGAGGGGGGGGCATATTGGGGTTCCGGCAGGATTGGCTAACGCCTGTCCAATCCTGTCGGAACCCCGTCCTGCCCAGAAACTGCCTCCAACTGCGTTTCTTGTTCCCGACAGACTGTTCTGCGAGCTCCGAATCCCCTTCTTGGTTCCTTCCTTGAGCATGAAAGATTCTTGAAAACGATCGTGTTCTATCGTTGCCTGAAATGAGTGACTTGGCTAAGGGCAGTGTATCTTTCATCAATCATCACCAGACCAGTTTCAGAACAAGCCAATTGAGAAAGGGAATCTAAGGGGCTATCTTAATAGCAGGCATCCCTATACGATGCTTCCGCGTTGAACGACCTGATTCTCTTGCCCGGAGCGGGGGGGATTCAGAGTTGGGAGTTGATGCGCATATGCATATTAATTGGTTGCCTACAACAGATGGCCATCTTTTTAGCCAACGCCCACCAGGGGCAACAAAGAGAATCAACAATGTCTCTCTGGACACCCATCTAAGACCAAGGAGTAACAATGAGTTCTGAAAGTACTTCCAATGCAGACCGCCGCGATTTTTTAAAGTTAGCGGGAGCCGGAGTTGCGGTAGCAGCGCTGGCAGGGAGCGCAGTCCAAGCCACAAGCCGACCCCTCACAGAAAAGGAAAAACTCTCCCGCATTGCCTCGAGTTGCTGGCCTCCGAGGCAAATGTTTAAGAGGCAAAGTACCCGCCCACCTAACGAAGTGACTGTTGAAATGAGGAAGAAATATGGTGAAATCACCATGCTGGATTTCCCTCAGTGGACGAAGGACACCTACCCGGGTGTTTACCACATGGATCTTTGGTCGTCAGTATTCGGTGACGTGACAGATGACTCGCAGTACACTGAAGTGACTTTCACCCGCAACGGTCAAACCCGGACGTTTCCGCGCTGGGACCCGTCCACTCCCGCTTCGAAAAAATGGATCGATGAACTGGCGAATATCCAAGTTAGAACCGGCACAGAATGTTGCCATATTTCCAATAACGCGCCACGGAATATCGCCGATCCGGATAACGAGAAGCGCCTGGAAGGAGTTCGGGTAGCCAAGATCTGGTTGGATGCAGCCGCCGTTCTAGGCGCTAAGACCATGCGCGTCAACACCGGCGTGACGGGCACCAGGATAATGCCCGAGGCGACTGCGAACAGATCTGGTTATCCCCGTAATGATCAAATCGTCGTCTACTTGAACCAGTGTATCGAGTCTTTTAAGGAAATGGCGGATTATGGCGGAAAGGTGGGTGTCATAATCTCTATCGAAAACCACTGGGGGCTCTGCGCGAACCCGATGAACATCAAGATCATCATCGATGAAGTCAATCATCCTTTCTGTGAAGCGACTCCCGATTTCTGCAACTGGGAACATGAATACCATCTGTACCATGGCTTGGAGGTGCTGATGCCGTACACTCACCACCATATTCATGCGAAGTATTGGGATCGCTGGAAGACGGACGAAAAGGACTGGAACGATGTAGCCCGCTCAGTTCGTATTCTCAATGCTCACAAGTTCCACGGAACGATTGCAATAGAATATGAGCACGGCCCGTGGGATGGAATCGTAGGTTCTAAACGCTTGATGGACGAAGTCCTGGCCGCACTGTAGAGCTCACGGAAGCCGGCGACGAAAGTCGGAACGGGAGTTGACCGTTACCGTCAACCCTCTGTCCACTTTCGAAACACCGTCCAGACCGGAATCAGCGTCAGACGGGCGGGTTGAGCGAATAGCTGACCCGCCCAACTTTGAAGCTCAAAGCCTCTTGCACCCGTCGCTCATAAATCGCCCTTCCCTTGGTTCAGGAATTCGTGCTCTGATACATTTGGATTCCATCGGCGTCTATCGAATGTGACCAGGGTGGTAATACCTTTTGAAATGAAAAAATACTGTTACCTGTTGATTCTGTTGACTCTGCTCCCTCTTGCGGCTTTCGGACAGAGTTTCGTCGCCAAAGTCAACGGCGTCTACACGGGAGACACGATCCTCGTCCGTAAGGATCGGGAAGAAACGAAGATCAGGATCCGGGGGGCTCACAGTCCAGGAGAAGACACCGACATCGGACGCAAAGCCAAACGTTTCACAGAAGCTCTACTCCTCGGCCGAATGGTGCACGTTCAAGGACTCGAGAAGACGCGAGAAGGCAAGGTCATTGGGACCGTTTTGCTGGAAAACCGAAACGTTGCTTTGAATCTCCTCAGTGCTGGTCTGGCAGAATATCGTTCAGACGCATACTTCGACCAGGAACTGGCGGATGCTGAGAACCTTGCGAAGGTAGCCGGCATTGGAATCTGGGCGGCACCGGCTGCGGCAGTGACTTCCAGCGACTCGGCTCCCGGAACCGCCACGGAGGCTCAGCCTCAAGCTGCGTCAAGAGCGGACGAGACACTGTTTAAGAAAGTGAAATTCGTCGAGCGCGCGGACGACAAGAGAAAAGAACGAAATGCCCACCTCGTGTTCACAGATTCGGAGATCATTGTAACCACGAAAGACGGGAAGACCGAGTATGCACGGATTCCCTTTCAAATGGTGGACGAGATGACGTACGAACGGTCGTCCCATCCGAGATGGGAGACCGCTGCGGCACCTTCAATCTTCGGCAGCTTTGGAGACAAGAAGAAGCACTGGCTGACCATCATCTGGTTCAATGAAACCGAGGACGAATACACCCTGCTCAGGCTCGACAAGAACAACTACCAGGACATCATCGCCGCATGTGAGGCGCGAGTCGGAGTTGATGTAATGTGGGTCGTGGAGTATGAGCCCCGGCCCTTCTGATCGGGAAATCCGAAGCTCGAAGCTCGAAATTCGAAACAAATCTCAAGCTCGAATATCTAAGAGTGGAAATGGCGGGAGCACCGAAGGTGCGAAGGATAGTAGCCTGGGGTGGAGCGGAGCGGAACCCCAGGAATAGGAACCCGTAGCATTGCGAGCCCTATAAGGGCGCAGGAGATGTGTTGGCAGAGCCGCGATTTGGGCAACAGACCCTTTAGCTCCCGCGCATCACTGGAAACCGATAAACCCTCTTCGTGAGGTTGCTATCAGTGGGAGCACACCAAGACTCTTTGCGCCGCCGCCCTCAAAGGATGTCGCGCGGATAAGCGTTGAAACTCTTAAGCGCCTCACAGAACTTCACACCGCATGTGCCGCCTCGATACGCGGCCAACTTCTCCTTGGCCTCGACTGCACTGGCTACTGCGCGAGACTGTTCACCCTGAACCAGGGCCATCAGACTTCCCAGCCAGGCGAACGCCTCCAGAGAAACGTCACTGATGTCCACAAAGGTATCCGGTTCAAAGCCAATTGCATGTCTCGGACCATTGTCATAGTAATAAAGAGTGTCCGGCCGACGGGCCCTTCTTCCTGTCACAGCTTCGGACCAACGAAACGCAATGTTCGTTAGGGTTGAAGCCACGACATGGTCGGGATGAGTATCGTTGGGCCAAAGAAGGAGGCCGATATCAGCCTCGATATTCGAGACCTGTTCACAGACAACCCTCTTCGTTTCGGAAGTGACCCCGAAATGCATCGACCTATAGTCCAGGAACCGCATCTCGACTCCTTTGTCCTGACACAGTCGCTTGGTTCCCTGGATCAAAACATTCTGCCGATCCGTTCCAACTGGAGC
Source organism: Acidobacteriota bacterium (assembly GCA_030597245.1). GTDB lineage: Bacteria > Acidobacteriota > UBA6911 > RPQK01 > JAPXNP01 > JAUWTT01. Next base: position 2,034 of record JAUVSF010000215.1, on the reverse strand, counting down.
CCAATTCGTGTAGTCCCCGATGATGGACAGGATTACCACTCTATATCCCTTCTGAACTGCTCTGAGCAGGATGCCCGGAACTCCAAAGATGCAGTCGTCATAATGGGCACCAACAGCAAGAAGCGTCTTTTTGTCTACAGTCTCCATGAAACGAGGATAATCCAGATCCCACGATGCGTCTAATGGAAGGATGCCCATGCTTCCCGTCAATCCCAGAAGCATAGGAATTCGCGACCCAACACACTAGAATCAGTGGCATGACAAGCCTCGGCCGGACCGCTCTTGCTCTCGTCTCTCTAGTCATTGCGCTCACACCTTGTTTTGCCTTGCAGAAAGAACCGGTTCGAATCGGAGTTGCAGGCCTTACGCATGGACACGTGAGCTGGATCCTGGGACGTGAACCGGGAGACGAGGTTCAGGTGGTAGGAATCTACGAACCGAATCATCAACTGGCGGAAAGGTATTCGAGCCGCTTTGGTTTTCCGATGCGCCTGGTTTACAGCAACTTGGAAGAGATGCTCGATGAAGTAGAACCTGAGGCAGTGACGGCTTTTAACTCTATCTATGAACACCTGGCTGTCGTCGAAGCCTGCGCTCCGCGGGGAATTCACGTAATGGTCGAAAAACCCCTTGCAGTCAGCATGGAACATGCCCGGAGAATGAGCGAACTGGCCAGGACCAACGGCATCCACCTTCTGACGAACTACGAGACCACGTGGTATGCCAGTACGGCAGAGGCGTTCAGACGCGTCCACATTGAGCGGGAGATCGGCGAAATTCGCAAGATTGTCGTCCACGACGGCCATTCAGGGCCCAGGGAGATTGGTGTCGGCCCTGAGTTCCTATCGTGGTTAACAGATCCGATATTGAACGGTGGAGGGGCAAGCATTGATTTTGGCTGCTACGGTGCGAATCTAATCACGGGGCTAATGAGGGGTGAGAAACCGATATCTGTGACCGCAGTCTTCCAGCAGATGAAACCCGATTTTTATGCAGAAGTGGATGATGAGGCAACAATCCTGGTCACCTACCCACGAGCCCAGGGGATCATACAAGCCTCCTGGAACTGGCCCTTCAGCCGGAAGGATCTCGAGATCTACGGTCAAACAGGCTACGTTAACACTCTTAACTCACAGAGAATGCGGATTCGACTGACGGGAGCGAAAGCCGAAGAGGAAATAGAGGCGCTTCACTCGGAGGGCGCCTTTCGAGATCCATTCAGCTTCTTTGCGGCAGTTGTCCGCGGCAGACATACGGTCGCCCCAACAGATCTTTCTTCCCTTGAAACCAACATGACCGTCGTCCAAATCCTGGAGGCAGCGAGGATCTCGGCACGGCAAGGTAAAACGGTTTTTCTCGAGTAGCCCAAATCCCCACGCAGTGCTTGCCGGCATTGACTGCTTCAACTCTGACAACTATCATTTCCAGCTTCGTAAACAAGTTTTGATGAGGACCGAAAAATCATGAAGTTTCATCGACTGATTCTCGTTTTCGTACTGGTACTTACCTGGATAACGGCCCTGCTCTTCCCTCAACCTTCCGGAGAGGTGAACACCTCTTCGAGCGAACCTAGATTGGTGGTCATCGAAGACCAGTTCAAGATACGTTCGGTCCGCGATCCTCAGATCTCACCGGAAGGAGACTGGGTTGCATACAGTGTCACCGCCACTGATGTGAAGGAGGAGAAGTCTGAAACCCGGATCTGGGTTGCCCCCTTTGAGGGCAATTCCAAAGCTATCCCTTTCACGGCTGAGGGCAACTCTTCTTCCCGCCCTCGCTGGGATCCCAATGGGCAGTATCTGGCGTTTCTATCCGCTCGGAACAAGGGAGATTCCCAGGAGAGGTCGGATAAGAAATCCCAGGTCTGGACACTCTTTCGAGGAGGCGGGGAGGCCCAGCAACTCACTGAGGTTCAACAGGGGGTGCAAAGTTTCGAATGGTCTCCAGATGGCAAGAAGCTGGTTCGGGTGATACGCGATCCCTCTCCGGAAGAGATCGCCGCAGCAGGAGCAAAAAAAGAAGGCAAGAAGTACG
>JAUVSF010000651.1 GCA_030597245.1 Acidobacteriota bacterium | reverse complement strand
GTAGTAGCTGCCGGACTTGTCGCGCCGTAGCCCGGAGAGCGAAGGCGGATGCCAGTTCCCAGCTCCCAGTCCCCAGTTCAGCCCCGCCCCGCGGGGCGATATGCGCAGAGCCCAGGGCGCAAGCCCTGGGATAACAACGACAACCTCACCGGAGCCCCGCCTCGCGGGGCGGCATGAATCTCGCAGATCAGCCTTCTTGCAACGTCAGGGACAGCGTGGGGCATCCGGAGCATGTCTTATCCGCTCGTTCTTTTCCGTTAGGCTCCCCAGTTCACCATCGGCGTTTCTGTTGACAACGGGGTGAATTCGACCTGGCGCCTCCCCCTTACAACCGTTTTTCAACAACTTACGGACATTTCCTGGAGTAAACTTCTTTGCTCACCTCTGGCAAGCCGCTCTGCGACTGCGTTTCCCCACAGCGCGATTGCCTCTACGAATCCCTTAGAGAACCCTTGATTCTTGGTGATCCTGGTGTCTTGGCGGTGAGTTTTTGAATCGTCCCGGCTAGGCTCGCCTCACAAACCCAGAGCGGAGATCATAAAAGATATACTGTTTGGCTAAGCTATACTTTTGGAGGTTATCAATGCGTTTTTCGAATCTTGTTGTTTCTTCAATCATCTGCTCACTTTTTCTCGTTCCCTTAGTGGCCGGAGACTGGGTACAACTCTTCAATGGGAAAGACCTCGAGGGTTGGAAACATGTTGGCCCCGGCCGCGTATACGTCGACGACGGACTCATGAAGACGGAAGGTGGAATGGGCCTTCTCTGGTATACGCGCGAGAAAGTCGGAAACTGCACACTCCGTGTAGTCTTCAAGACCACGACCCGACAAGACAACTCCGGAGTATTCATCAGAATCGGGAAAGAGCCCGAAACTCCGTGGGACGCAGTCCACTCAGGATATGAGGTCCAGATTCTGGAGACCTGGCCTGAGGAAACACATGAGCGCTCAGAGCATCAGAAAACCTCTGGAGACGAATGGCATATGACCGGAGCGATATATTCGATCTCCAAGGCAGAAAAACAGGTTCAGAAGGCTCCCGGGGAATGGAATACGCTAGATATCGTGCTGGATGGCCCTCGAACCACAGTGTTTCTGAACGGCGAACAAGTTACCGAGTACATCGAAGGCAGTGCTGTTCCCCCACGACAGCACGATTATGAGCCAATTCGGGGTCGGCGCCCTGACGAGGGATATATCGGGATCCAGAACCACCATAAACCAGCAGAAGTCCACTTCCGCGAGGTCTCAGTGAAAAGAGATTAACCGAAAATAAATAATGGCTAAAAGGACAATTCGTTCCCTTGGATTCTTGTTTCAGGTTGCGGTCCTGTCCTCAGCCCTTCCAATCACGCTGACGAAAGGTGCTGACCGTGCCACCGTTTCCTGGGTATGGAGCGGCGCGGTTACGACAGATTCGGCCGTCGTCAAAGCCAGAGTCCAACCAGGGATCAAAACGGCCAGATTGCTGGTTGATACTGCAGCTTCCTTCAAGAATTCAGTGAGATTCCCTCCGTCGGGCTACAGCGAGCCCGATCCGGACGGCGTGGCCACCTTCCGACTCAGTAATCTGAACCCAGACACGGTTTACCATTACTCAGTTGAAGTCGAAGGAGAACGGCGACTTACGGGAAAGCTCCACACTTTTGCCGAAGGCCCCATGTCATTTCGGATCGCATTCGCGTCGTGTGCTACGACCGGATCCAACCATGAAATCTTTTCCACGATCCAGGACCTGAATCCCCTGTTCTTTCTTCACATGGGAGATTTCCACTACGAGAACATTTCGAAGAACGACCCTGCCCTCTTTCAGGATGCATTCGAGAAGGTTCTCCATTCTCAACGACAGTCCTCACTGTACCGATCCGCCCCTATTGTTTACATCTGGGATGACCACGATTATGGCCCCAACGACTCCGACCGAACTGCGGCCGGGAAACCAGCGGCATCGAAGGTATACCGCCAATACGTTCCTCACTATCCTCTATCCCGGGCGAGAAACAAACTTGGAACAATTCAGCAAGCCTTCACAGTCGGACGTGTTCGCTTTGTCTTGACGGACGGCCGCTCAGAGCGAGATCCGACCGATGATCCGGACGGCCCAAACAAATCGATGCTGGGGGAAGAACAGCGGAACTGGCTTTTTGAGGAACTTGCTTCAACAAGAGATTACTCCCTCGTTGTTTGGGTGAATGTCGTGCCCTGGATTACCAAGAGCCAGCCGGGAAGTGACATCGGATGGGAACCGTTTGGCTACGAACGGAGGCTGATAGCAGACCGGATCAAGCGGAATGGACTGGTGAACCGGATGCTGATTCTAAGCGGCGATGGCCACATGGTTGCCATTGACGACGGCTCAAACTCTGACTACTCAAGTGACGGCAAAGCCGGTGAGCAAGCCTTTCCCGTTGTGCATGGAGCTCCGCTCGATCGATTTCCTCGCGTGAAGGGAGGCCCTTACAGTCACGGGGTTGCAGCCAGAAGAGGTGTTTCGAGGCTCTTCGGAATCGTTAAGGAGCAACAGTTCGGTTTTATGGAGTTGACCGACAACGGCCAAGTGATCACTGTGGAACTCAGTGGCAGGAATGCCGAAGGAGAGTTACTGAAAGGGATGCTCCTGCGCATGAGATGTGATTCCGAAGGCTGCACGGTCGTCAATTGAGTAACGCTGCTGCTCAGTCTTGGTTTGTTGACCCCTGTCAAGGATTGCCCTAGCATGAATGCAAAATTCATCGAAACTTTTGTTGAGATCAAATCCAAGGTGGAATAACCATGAAGTACTTGAACAAATCACTCATCGCACTGCTTGTTGCGTCCTGGACTCCGACTAACTTGCCTGCCCAGGATTCGGACCTCAGGCTGATGGATTGGCGACCCAAAAGCCAAATGGTAGTTAAAG
>JAUVSF010000633.1 GCA_030597245.1 Acidobacteriota bacterium | reverse complement strand
CTGGGATCTACCGGAGTCGATGTCCCGATTCTGGGCATGGGCGGGAGCCAGAAATTCGACCCGAAATATGACCGACGATTACATCGTGCGGTTGCGATGGGTATCAACTACTTCGATAACTCGGAGAACTACTCCAATGGGCAATCACAAAGGACTCAAGCGACGTTTTTCGAGCAGGTTGGAGACCGAAAGAAGGTCTGGATCACTTCGAAGGTGAGCCACAAGACGAGCCCTGCCAAGGGACAGGCCCCACCGGAACACTTCAAGAAAAACCTGGAACAGGTTCTGAAAGATCTTCGCACTGATTATCTGGACCTGTTCTTCATGCACGGCATCGACAGCGAGCGTTTCCTGGAACCAGAGTTCATCAAAATGAGTGAGGAGCTCAAGCGGGCCAAGAAGATCAACTTCTTCGGCTTCTCCTGTCACGCGGGTAACCTGCCTGCCATTCTGACGAAAGCTGCCCGGGTTGGAGGGATCGACGCTGTGATGTTCAGGTACAACTTCAGAGCCTACGGAGATGGGGAACTGAACCGTGCCATCGATGCCGCCAAAGAAGCCGGAATTGGACTGATCGCAATGAAGACTATGGGCTCCGTCCCTGACGATGATGAGAAACTCGTTAAGTTTCGTTCAGAGAACCTGAGCCTACCGCAGGCCAAACTGAAGGCGATCTGGGAAGATGACCGGATAGATTCATGCTGTTCCGAGATGGAGAACATTCAGATGGTCATGGAGAATGCGGCAGCGGCAATGACGTCAACTCCATTGGCGATGAACGAATTCATCCAACTTAATCGATTAGCGGCTCTCACCGCACACAGCTATTGCCTGGGGTGCCGGCACATCTGTCAAGACAGGATTAAGGGCGACGTGAACGTCGCGGACACACTGCGCTATCTCATGTATCACGAAAGTTACAGCGATCCCTGCAAAGGGCGCGAAGGCTATCAGAAGCTTTCAAAACTAGAACGGGAGTTCGACGGTATCGATTTCACTCGGGCTTCACGCGCGTGCCCCCAGGGAATCGACATTGCAGAGAAGCTGTCGCTGGCGAAGCGTCTCTTATCGAGTTAACCGGGAGACAATTCATAGACTGACCACAAATACACCAGGAGCAACAAGAGGAAAGGGTTTACCTTGAACAGACCCCGGCAAGTCGATCATGAGTCAAGACTTGTACTTTGATCGGGCGGCTCTTCCTCGGGCACGGGTTCCTCTTCGAGCCTCTGCTCTGCAGCCCGTCCAAAGGCGGTCAGTCCTCCCAGGGCGCCGAGGCCCATGGTCTCAACAGCGGTAGAAGGAACGATGATCATCGAGCCTTTTTGCCTCAGACCTTCGAACACCATGTTCATGGCCCTGAGGTGAAGCGCCGTTGGGTTGTTCTTGTAGTGCTCCGAGGCGGCGGCAAACTTCTCAGCGATCTCTGTTTCGGCAGTGCCAAGAATGATCCTGCTCTGCCGTTCCCTTTCAGCCTGTGCCTGGCGGGACATGGCGTCCTCCAAGCCTTTCGGAATGATAATGTCGCGGATCTCGACAGCCTGGGTAGTTATGCCCCAAGAACTGGTCCGTTCGTCCAGAAGTTTCCGGATTTCCTGGCCCAATCTGTCTCGTTCTGAGAGGAGCACAGCGAGGTCATTTTGCCCGATAGCATTTCTGAGCGCCGTCTGGGCCGACAAGACGACGGCCTCCCTAAAATTCTCAACCTCCAGAACAGCTTTCTGGGCATCCCACACCATCCAGAAAGCAATCGCATCGACGTTGACCGGGACCGTATCAGCAGTCAACGTGGTTTCTGCACTGAAGTCGGAAACCCGGATTCTCTGGTCGACGAATTGCGCAACTTTGTCAACAACGGGAAGGATGAGAAACAGGCCTGGCTGGTTCATCCCTCGGAATTTGCCAAACCGGAGGAGCACCGCACGCTCCCATTGATAGGCGATCTGAACAGCCGGTGAAATCAAAGCAGCAAGTACAGCAGTCGCTAACAGAATCGGGCTCTCCGGTCTCAGTTCCAGGTAGATGCAAAAGCTAACCACGGTTGCAAGGATCACGACAGATTCCCAAACCTGGGAAAGTCTCAGCAGGATAGCCAAGGCGAGAGCCGAACCTACGGTTAGCATGACCGCTTCGAAACTGAAGCCGAAGACGATCAGATGAATCACCAGGCCGATCACGAAAATCGCAACCAGCAAAAACGTATTCAACGGCGCAAACCTGAAATCTGCACGCATGGATGTGGCAAACTTCTCGAGACTCCATTCAAACAGTCCTTTGGTACTCTGCCTCGCATTTGATGAGGGTTTCATGACGACTTCTCCTTTCGCTGACTCAGACCCTGCAGGACTTCATCGAGAGTGAAGCCATAATCAGAGGCACGAGCCAGCAGTTCAGTAAGGATCTGGTTCAGCATCCGCTGCCTTTCGAGATCATCAATCTTCGGACGTTTCCGACCAACGAATGTGCCCGAACCCTGCTGGGTTTCAATCACACCCTCGATCTCCAACTCTCGATAGCCACGGATCACCGTGTTCAAATTGATGGACAGGTCAACCGCAAGTTGCCGAACGGTCGGCAATCGGTCACCCGGTTCCAGATCTCCCCGGGCAATCGCGAATTTCACCTGTTCGATGATCTGCCTGTAGAACGGTACGCCGCTTTTTGAATCGATGGATACCAGCACAACCACTCCGACTCTCAAGTGATCTATAGTAATATTGTTATAGTTCACTATAACAATAGTTCATTTCACGTTACCTGTCAAGGAGAATCTTTCCGCCTCTGGTGACGTCCTCGTCCGATTCCAGACCCCCGAGACACAAGACTCTGAGACTCCGAGACTGTATTATGTAAGCGGTTTTTCCGAAGCTTGATCTGGTGCCGACACCGAGGTGAACCGCGCAAGAACCACTAAGAGACGACCAAGCAGACTAAGAGAGGTTGTAGCTAAGAGTATGCCCCATCGACGTTTCTTGACGGCAGCCGTAGCCAAATGCGCTGTATGGAGCCTGATTTCGATCCCGCTGG
>JAUVSF010000048.1 GCA_030597245.1 Acidobacteriota bacterium | reverse complement strand
AGTGTCCTCTCGAGACACTCTGAGTCTTCGGCAGATATCCTCTGCCATTCCGGCTCCCAATTCGGCGTGACCATTGAAGCGGATCCTGTCTTCCACCTTGAAGGTAGGAGGCTTACCAACGTCGTGCAGTAGGACCCCCAGCGCCAGGACAGGATGTAGCTTTTCTGCGATCTTCAGCATGAGACAGGTGTGAACGAACACATCCCCTTCGGGGTGAAACTCAGGCGGCTGCTCCACACCGGACATAGCGGCCACTTCAGGAAGAATCACTTTCAGGAGACCAGTCTCTCTGAGCATTTCAAGTCCAAGCCCTGCGCGCCGTGAAACAAGTGTCTTCAGGAGTTCATCCCGGATTCTCTCATGGCTTACTTGTCTGATCTCCCGAGCTTGGCCTTTGAGCGCGCACTTCGTTCGGTCGTCAATCTGAAAATCCAGTTCGCTTGCGAAACGGATGGCCCGCATCAGGCGGAGCTTGTCTTCCCGAAAACGGGCTTCAGGATCCCCCACCGTCCGGATGATTCGGTTCTCCAGGTCCTGACGCCCTTCCACAAAATCAATCACTTCTTCCTTATCCGGATCCAGCATCAGAGCGTTTATCGTGAAGTCTCGCCTTTGGGAGTCTTCCTGAGCCGAAGTGAATTCGACGCGCCCCGGATGCCGCCCATCCTGGTAGTCAAAGTCCTTACGGAATGTGGCCACCTCATAGTTGACCGAATCGATTATCACGATGACAACTCCGAACTGCCTGCCGACAGGGATGGTGTGATCGAACAGTCTCTCGATTGTTTCGGGTGGCGCTGACGTGGTCACGTCAATATCTGAAACCGGTCTGCGAAGCAGCAAGTCTCTAACAACTCCGCCTGCAAATAGGGCTTCATAACCTGCTTCGCACAGAGTCTTGACGATCTGTAGAGCCCCGTTGAGAAAACGAGGCTCGATCTGGTTCAGGAGACCCATAGAAAACCCTCGAGGCATGGTAGCATAGGCCCCGGAATGAGGCACCTTGCGGCAGCCCTGATCACAGCCATCCTTCTTCTGGGACTGTGGTGGCAACTGACCAGAGTTGATGAGCCGGCATTTGACCATCTCATTCCGGCTGATGCTGTGGGTGTCCTTGTTATCAACTGCTTTCCCGATTCTCTTGACTTCGTCAGTCAGACTCGCTTGGGAGAGTGGGTGGAGATTGACCTGGGCACACGTCCGGAAGTCAGAGAGCTTTACGAGAGCGGCCTGGTCGAAGACATAAAGGAGAGTGTCGAGACTGTCTGGCTCTGTATCCACGGAATCAGACCTTCCGAGAGTAGCAGCTATCGCATTGATTTCAGCGCCTTTTTGGCACCCCGGCCGGGTCGTGGGGCGAACCTTGAGCGGATAATCGAAGACGCTGTGATCGACCGGTTCGGGGAAGAGAAGACCTCGGTGTTGGAAGAGGATGAGGTTCGGATATTTCGAGGTGAGGAGAAAAGCCACCTTTTTTACCTGAAACGAACAGACAACTTCCTGGCGATATCGAACACCCAGGACGGGTGGCTCCAATGTACGTTGGCCCAGAACCGAAGCATCCCCAACCTGGCTGAAAGCTCCGGCTACCGGCGTATTCTCGAGCACTTGGACTCGAAATCAGATCTCTTTCTCTATTTTGGAGGCTCTCGATCGTTTAGTTTCCTGCCTGAGTTTGGCTATTCGGTTGACATTGAAGGGACAGAGGTTCGGGATTCTTACTACGAGGTCCCTGACTGAAAGGCCTAACTCGAACTGCTCAGACCACCAAGAATGGAAGGATGCCGGATGCCGGATGCCGGATGCCGGATGCCGGATGCCGGTAAAAATTCTGACCTTTTCTGGGTGACATCTTCTTGGTAAACTTGGTACCTTGGTGTTAAACCCCTCGGCGAAGAACCTCCCAGGAGTATGTTTTCCGGTCTCCAGCTTGTCACATCCCACGCCCACGAGCACGAGCGAAGATACCAAGGTCCAAACCACAGGTCTCAAGACTCAAGACCCAAGACCTCAAGACCCAAGACTTCTTATATTACAAAGGTCAGCGCCAGCCATACGGGAACCAGAATCAGCATACTGTAACCCATATAGCCGAAGAACGACGGCATCTTGACGCCCGCCTGCTCGGCGATGCTTTTGACCATGAAGTTGGGACCGTTCCCAATGTAAGTGTTGGCCCCCATAAAAACGGCGCCGAGGCTGATTGCGGTAAGGTAGCTTCCCATGATGCTACCACCGTCGGCCAGTTCGATCATGGTTGAAGCTGCTTTGCCGGGAAGGGCCGTCGCAGTTTCGAAAAACACAACATAGGTTGGGGCGTTGTCGAGAAAACTGGAGAGAATTCCGGTAGCCCAGAAAAACGAACGGGGTGTGTCAATACCGAGACTGCTTCCCTTGGCGTGAAGTATCTCGATCGGCACCTGCATACAAAGAAAGATCCCTGAAAAGAGAGCAGCCACCTCAATGATTGCGTGGTACTCAAATCGGTTTCGAACGCGTACTTCCGTTTTAGTGAGCTGAAGTGAAGCTATCACGAGAACCAGCATCAGAATCTCGCGGAGGAAGTGAGGTGTCTCGAGTGGGGTTCCAAGAAACGGCTTGCCGGGAACGACAAAGGCTACCAATAAAACCACTCCCAGTAACATAATGAAATTGAAGTTACCCGAAATTGCGAGAGGACGGATCACCGCTTCGTCCCGTACGATGGCACTGATCTTCTCCCGACTGTACATCACTCGGTCCCAAAGGTAGTAAATACCCAGAAGAGCGAGATTGACCCCAAGCCAGTATGGCCAGAGCCTGAGGGTCCAAGCGAATGGGACCCCTCTCAAGTAACCCAGAAACAAAGGGGGGTCTCCAATGGGAAGCAGCAGCCCTCCACAATTACAGACCATGAAGATAAAGAACACCACAGTATGAACTTTGTACTGCCGTTCGGCATTGGTGGAAAGAACGGGTCGAATCAAGACCATCGCCGCGCCTGTTGTTCCAATGAAACTGGCGAGCAGTGCTCCCGCCCCCATGAACAGACAGTTGATTCCGGGATGAGCCGGCAAATCACCGCGTAGATTGATTCCCCCGCTGATTACGTAAAGGCTAAAGAGCAGGATTATGAACGGGATGAACTCCGAGAAGATCCCATTGCTGAATACAGCAGCTACCGTATCCCAACCGGAGTGACTCGACGGGGAGTGAGTCAAATGGTTCTCGATCCCTCCAGGATGGACAGACCCGTAATAGATCAGGGTCACAATTCCCAGCAAAGCAGCCACCAGGAACCGATTTCGGTTGTGGTGCCACCAGTGTTCAGTGGCCGGCACCAAGGGCAGAATTGCTATCGCAAGAAGCAGCGATACGAAGGGTAGAACTGCCCAAAGACTGGGAATGAACTGGATGTCTCCGTGGGACGAGTCGAGGTGCCCAACCTGTACCTCTTCGGGAACGGCTGAATGTGCGTCTGGGACAACTCCTAAGAAAAGCAGAAGCAGATAGACAGCAATTCCGATCAGAATAGCGATCGAAACTCGTCTGGTGGCGCGGTTTGCCTTTGTGGCTTCGCGCTCCTTTATCGAACTGCCGGACTCTAGCCTACTGCTAGCGACTTCCGTCGTTTGACTCTCTTCCAAGGCTACACCCTTCAATCACCGTGAAAGCGATGACTGGCTACCCCCGGAGGACTCGGGTTAGCAGATCCTTCACTTTTTTCTCGGTAGCATTCCGCACCGCTCGAAAAGTCTTAATGAGGTCCTGGGGGTTGCCCCGAACCTTCGTCGGATCTGGCAGCCTCCAATGCTCCACCTGGACTCCGCTCGGTACACTCGCCAGATTCTCTTCGGCTTTCCCCGACAAGGTGACGACGTGGCTGAAGCTGGAAAAGTCCAGGCTGTCCAGGGGAGACGCCGCGAGGTGCGTAACATCTATTCCGGCTTCGTTCATTGCCCACTGACAATAAGGGTTAGCTGATTGGTCACCTGAGACTGCGCTGTCAACCTCCACGTTCGCACCACCGTAGTAGCGAGTGAAACCCTCAGCCATCTGGCAACGAGCCAAGCCATCCGTGCAAACAAATAGAATCCGAGCTTTCTTTCCCATGGTCGGTCCTAAAGAGCCTGTTACCCAAATACAAAGCCCATATCTTAACATTGAATCGGACATCCCTGACAATAGCTTTTGGCTAGTCGAGCGGTCGCGAGACACAGGGACGGTTGAACTCACTTGAGCCAGTTCTTATCATGCTGTACACAGAAGTATGCGTTCACTCTTAGTTCTTCTCGTTGCAGTCACTTGCGTGGTTCCGTGCTCCGCCGAATCCTGGTGGGAGATCCCATACAGAGATCGTGCCATCCTGATCGATGGCCACCTGGATGATTGGGAAGGGGTGCCCTCTCTGGTCATCGCTCCTGGCCTCGACGGGATTCGCTCAGGCGGAAATTTTTCCGATGGGGATTTGAAGGTGGTAGTCCAGGCCTTGTGGGATAAGGAGTACCTTTACCTGGGTATCACCTGGACGGACAATGTCTTTGACTTGAGCGAGATCTCGCGGAAGGAAGCGGTTTGGGTTGATGACGAAGGCCGGCGCCGAGACCGTATGTTCTTCTTCGACTATCTGAAGTTCCACATTCGGAAAAGCGATTATGACTATACGCTGTGGCTGTCACCTCGTGCGAACGATGAAGGCCCGTACATGTGGTACAGACTTCTTGAGGGATACAGAGGGATGGAACGCGCCACGGGCCAGCCGATGGTAAGCGCGAGAGAGCAAGACCATCAGGCCACGCTCGAAGTAATGCTGCTCTGGAAAGAATTACGGCTGAAGGCAAAAAAAGGGGTTGAATTGCCACTGACCCTGATTCTGGCCGATGGAGATGATCCGGATCGATTGTTGGAATACAAAGCCCATCACCAGAAATGGCTTGCTTGGGTGGGAAAAATCAGAATACTCGAGTGACAGCGGAGAACAGAGGGGGAAAGCTCGAAGCTCGAAGTTAGAAGGTCTAAGGCCAAACCACCACTAAGAGCACCAAGAAATACGAAGAGTAATTCGTTTATCTTTGTGTCTTTGGCGTCTTAGTGGTTTGCATTATTGTTTCGAATTTCGAGCTTCGTATTTGACTCAATGCTGGTCGTCGATTCTGATGCTGCCGTTACTGGTTTCCAGGCGAATGATGGGTCCGGACGAACCAAGAGTTGCCGTGATCTCCTTCCTTGAAGCGTTCTTCTGACCCACATCCTGGGAGTTCTGGTAGATCCCAAAGTCTTCGCTCTTTCTCTCCCAGTTCCCGTGAATTTTGATGCGTGCTTGAATCTGCACATTTGCGCCGGATGGGATGTAGACCTGAATATCTCCTCCAGCCGTAATCAACTTGCTCGATTCACCGCCCATTGGAGAGAGTTCCGCGACGATGTCGCCGCCCGCTGTCTTTGCCTCGATCGAGCCGGTCACATTGCGAAGATCCAAATCTCCCCCTGCGGTTTTGGCTAAGACTTTACCGTTGGCCGAAGACAGTTTGATATCGCCACCTGCTGTCTTGGCCTCGACGGTGCCTGCAACCTCGCCCAGGATCACATCACCCCCGGCTGTTGCAACGTAAGCCGCTCCGTCTACGTTGCCGAGCTTGATGTCGCCCCCTGCTGTGGTAGCTCGAAGTTCGCTTCCAACATCTCCGACTTTGATATCCCCGCCCGAGGTCTTGGCCTGCAGTTTTCCTTCAACCGACTTTGCAGTAATATCTCCGCCTGCTGTCGTGACTTCGGCGTTTCCGCCGGCCACACCGAGGCTGATATCACCCCCTGCAGTCTTGAGCATAACGTCGCCACCTACGTCATCGGTGGAAATATCACCACCAGCGGTCTTCGCTTTGATGTTGCCCAACACGTCACCGGAGATAGACACGTCCCCCCCGGCTGTCGTGATGTCCTGGTGGAAGGTACTGGGGACCGTGATCTTGAACCGAGCATCGCTTCGACCATTGTCCGGGTCAAAAACAACATAAACGGCATTCCCTTCCTGGTAGATATTCAGGTGCTCCGTGTCCCGTTGGTCGATATTCACGACTTGCACCTGTACCGTTGTGCTGTTTCGGACTGAGACTGAGACGTCACCAGAGGCTACGCGGACATGCAGGGTTCCTTCCCCAGTGAAACCGCTGAATTCCTTTGAAACGTTGGTCATCTGCGCAGCCTGCAATCCCGGCACCAAAAGAACAGTCAGCACGATGATCAGTGTTAGATTCAGTTTTAGATACTTCATTTCGTTCCTCCCTTTTTTCCCGTACATGTCTCGGGCTAGAAACGTTCATAACCGGCGTTCTGTAAGACCGCCTGTGCTCGAAGTCGGATGAAGTTGTTGTCATCCTTCTGGATTCGATCCTCAAGAGCATCGATAACGTCGCTCTCGATTTCGTGTCCGGCGGTGACTGTTGCCTCGAGCATATTGATTGCTTCAATCCGAAGCTTTGCATTCTCGTCGTAAGCCAACACACTGAGAACGGCTTCCTTTATCTCCGATGTAAACGGATGTTTTGCGAGGGTCGAAAGGGCCAACTGCCTGACAGCTGGATTGCTGTCGGTTTTCAGGGCTCCAATCAGGGCAGCCTGGATCTCCAAATCCATCCCCTCAGTAATCGACTGTGCACCAATAGTGTTAACAGCCCGAAGCCTGACGCCCGGGTTCTGCTCGTTGATCAACGCATAAGCCAGGAGTCGTTGGATCCTTGGATCGTCCACATTTCCTCGAATCCTAAAAGGGCGAGAAGCTTGAAATGCGAGTTCTACCTCGCCGCTTACGGCATCAGTCTTCTGGAAAGAGACGCTGTTGATTTTGACATTGCCAGAGGCGAAGGGGTCGAATCCTGCCAGTTGTTGCTCTCCAGCGCCAGACGGAGAGAATGTGAGGTAACCGATCATAATGCCAACGCATAGTATTGCCAGGGCGCCCGCCACCTGAACCGGAGCCAGCGAGCCTTGAATCAGTGCTTTCAGTCGTTCTGACCAGCCACGTGCACCCGAACCAACGCCACTCCTTGTGCACTGGAGGCTTGTCTTGAGCCGCTCGCGAGATTGCTGGAGCAGATGCTCCGGGGGTTCCGGACTAGATTGTTCGAGAACTTCCTGCATCTGCTCCACTTCGGCAAGCAACCGACGACACTCCTGACATTCCCGCAGATGTCCCTCGAGATCCGGCAGTTCACTGGGCTCGAGTTCTCCGTAGGTCAGTAATATCACTCGTTCCGGGTAGTCATCGTGTTTCATTGCAGAACCTCAGTAGTAGACACCTCTCAACTCTTTACGCATACGAAGGGTTGCCGTGAAAAGATGTTTCTTCACCGTCCCTTCAGCACATTTGAGTATTGAGGCAATCTCCTTCAATTTGTGACCATCGTAATGGCGAAGGACGAAAACCAATCGCTGTTGAGGCGACAGACGTTTGAGTGCCCGGGCGATTTGGGCACCTATCTCAGCAGACTCAGCCAACCTGTCCGAATCCGGTTGTGAGACGAGCGCATCGGGCAGTCTTCCAGTGCCGGCTTCGGCATCTTCCGACAAAGTACCGAAGCGACGATCAATCGAAATCTCTCGCTTTCTGGTTTGGCTGGAAACGTGCGTGAGACAAGCGTTTGTCGCGATCCTGTATAGCCAGGTTGAAAACTGACTTTCCAACTTGAACCGTTTGAGCCCGTTGTGAGCTTTGAGGAAGATCTCCTGGTAAAGGTCCTGGGCCTGGTCCATGTCATTCGTGAATTTCAAGGCGATTCCAAGGATTCGACGGTCATAACGACATATCAGTTCTTCGAAGGCCACCATCTCGCCCTTCTGTGCTCGTATCACAAGCTCTTTGTCTTCCAGCGTCATCAGGTTTTTACTTATTCGATACATCAGACCTACCAAACCCTGAAAAGGTTGGGGCCGGCTTGACGAATTCTCGATCAATCTGCGTGCTTGAAGCGAGGCAGGCCACAGTCACAGCAGTTTCTCCCCTGCCCGGAATCGTCCGGACTGTCCGACCGTGCCGCTCTGTCATTAAGGTCAGACGATAGCAGGAACCCCCCATTGGGGCGATCCTCGAGCCCGTCTTTCGGCGACGATGATGGTTGCATCCACATGGCTCGCGGGGTGGTAATTCCCGGCAGGACACTAGCGTATCTGAGGGACAGAGTCGTCTCGCCGGCAACCCTTCCCTAACAGCCTCCGACGGCAGGATCCGACTGATTCAACGCACGAGCCTTTGAAAAATGCAGAGCAGACCTGTTATTTGTTGCACAAATGAGTTATTACGTAGCCTATGTGCGAGTATTGCGAAGAATCGGGAGTGACTTCGGTCGAGGAATACGAAGCCGAGAGCGGGGACGTCTGCGAATATGTACCGGACGATTTCAACCCCGACTCCGCTGACGAACCCCTGTTCCAGTGCCCAAATCCCCCTCGACACTGCGTCGTTGATTTGCTCGTCGAGGCACACTTGTGCGATCTCCACGCCAGACAGGAATCGGACGATGAAGCTGATGCTTTTGCGGAGGCCGTGGGGCTTGGCTCTGCACAGATTTTTCCGATCAAGACCAAGTCTCCAGAGAAATGCGAATACATCGACCTGGTCAATGGATCACCCGGGTGCCGGGAGACGGCTACCCATGCACGTGTTCTCGAGATCGAATCATTCCTCTGTCCCCAACACCTTAAGGAGTACCTGGCATCCTCCGGGGACCAACGGGACGAGGAGTAGGGGATGAAGCTCGATGAGCGAAGGTGGACCTGTCGCGCCGAGAAACGGGACTAACCACTAAAGCGCAAAATCACAACTAAGATCTTCTTGTGTCTTGAGGATTCAGTGGTCTAATCCCCAGTCTCCAGCTTCCGATTCTGCAGCCAGAGCAGTGCGGTTATGGTTTTCCCGTCAACGATCTCTCCCTTGAAAATCATCTCGAGTGCCTTTTCGAGCGTATGATATTCAACTTCCAGGTCCTCGTCCTCCTCGGGAGTTCGAACTGTTTCCTCAAGTTGATCGGTGTAGTAGAAGTGCAGTAGTTCGTCACAGAACCCAGGGGACGTGTAGTAGCTGCAGACGTGTTCGAGGAATAGTGGACGAAAGCCGGTCTCCTCTTCCAGTTCCCGGGCAGCACTACTTGAAGGTATCTCGTCAGGGTCCTGCTTTCCAGCTGGGAGCTCCAAAAGATCACTGTTGACGGGATAGCGGTGCTGGCGCACAAAGGGGATTCTTCCATCCCCAATCTCAGCAAGAATTACGACACCTCCAGGGTGGCGGACGACTTCCCGAATCGTCTCCTTTCCCGCAATCCGAACTTGATCAACCTCCAGATCTACTATCACACCCGAATACTTCAGGTCGCTCTTGAGCAGTTCACCTCTCTCGAACTTGTCCATGAGGAAGATTCTTGCAGGTTTGGACAGGAAGTTCATCCTGAGAAGCCTTTACAGCAGGATGGAAACTCTCATCCACATTTTTCCGCGCAAACTCGACGTATCTCTAATAGAATAGTCAAGTTCGCAACTTCCGACGATTGGACTTTTACTCACTGGTGGGCATCTCTGGTAACGTAATGAACCGGGTTTGGCTGAGTTTGCTACTCATCATTGTGATAGCGGGCAGCTACTACAGCTCCTTCCCCGGTGCTTTCCACTACGACGATTACCCGTTGCTTCTCGAAAATCCGAGAGTGACCGAACCTGATTTTGACTACTCTTCCTTCTTGCATCAGTACGGGGGAAGGCCCCTGACGCTATGGGCTTTCCATATCAACCACCGCCTTGTCGGCGACAGCCCTTTCGGATTCCACCTCGTGAACGTGGGGCTCCACGCTCTGGTTGTGCTGTTGTTGTTTGTTCTCGTCGCCATGTGGACGGGTCGGATGGCCGTGGGATTTCTGACAGCGCTTCTGTTTGCTGTTCACCCCGCTCAGGTACAAGCCGTTAACTACATCTGGTCGCGTTCTGTCCTGTTGATGTCGGTTTTTTTGCTATTAGCTCTGATCACTCGACGTCCCTGGTTACGGTTGGTGTTCTTCCAGTTGGCGATCTGGAGTAGAGCAGAGGCACTGGTCGCTCTTGTTCCGCTCATTTGGAAGGATCCAAGAAAGTGGAAAGGAATCGCGTTGCTCGCGGGCGTGAACCTTGGTTGTTTCCTGCTTGGTTTCTTGGTGGAGAATCCGGTTGACGTAGCCTGGAATCATCCGCAGGCACTGTCCTACTGGTTAACCAGCACGCAAGCATTCTGGATGTATGGCTACCTGGCGCTGATTCCTTTCAGTTCCTCCATTTACCATAGCGCTTTAGAACTGAGCTGGCAGACACCGCTCGCGCTGGCCTCGCTGTTAGTGGCAGGATGGATCCTATGGGCTAACCGGAAGCGGTGGCCCTGGCCGGCAAAGAGCGTTGTCTGGTTCGCCCTTTTTCTGGCCCCCGGCCTACTTGTTCCAAATACCGCCCAGTTCCATGAGAGCAGGTTGTATCTCGCAATTGCAGGCCTGTGTTTTGCTTCTGCCTGGGGATTGGCAAAGCTGGAGCTGAATAGGGTTTTTGGATCATTCGAAGGTGAAGGCGCTTTGCGGGATCCTGGTCCCTCAAGCGACCCGAAGTTTCGAACGTTTGGGTATCGCAGAGCAGTTCGGTTCCTTCCCGTATTGTTTCTAGTAGGGACATTTGTTACGACGACACACTACCGAAATAGAATCTGGCTGAGCGACACGGCTTTGTGGGAAGAAGTGGTGCAAAAGTATCCGATGGATTTTGTCCCTCGCTACAACCTCGCGGTAGCCTATGCACGTCAGGGAAACAACGATGAGGCGGAAAGCGAGTTTCGTCTGGCTCGGAGTTTGAACGAGTCTGATGATCTGAGCTATGCTGGGCTTGGTTACTGTGCGGAGTCTCGGGAGGAGTGGTCTGAAGCTCTTGCCAACTACGAATCAGCTCTTGTGATTAACCCGACGAATCGCTATGCCACCGAGTCTCGGAAGAGGGTTCGTGCGATAATGACAGCGGAGAGGTTGGCGCCTTGAAATACGTTAATCAGATAAACATCCTGCTGGCTGGAGTTGGTGTAGTAGTTGTAATCTACACATTTGCGATCACCTTTTTTGCTGCCCAACCCACGGAGTTGATCTGGGTGGAACCGGGCTCGCCAGGGGCGGATCTTGAATCTACGGGGCGGCGTCTCTCAGGCAGTGACACTTCCACTGCTTTTCGTGGCTCTGCGACTACTCAGACTTCTGCAGTCGAAACACTGCCCACTGACCGGGGAAGGACCCGGCCGGGATTCCAGACCTCACAGCCGGCTGGTTCGGCAGGCCCAAGGGCTGGGTTTGCGAGGTCATCCTCTCCCTCTCCCAGCCGATCATTTCAGGTTCAGCAGCCCAATGAGTTGAATCGGACCGAGGTAGGACGAAAGGGTGGGGTGATGCCCATGACGCAGACTGAACAGTTCGGTCATCCAACGCCGTCGGTCACCCAACCCAGCCGTATTGGCGAAATGAGTGGCCAACCGGAAACTCAGCAGCCCCAACCGGCAGAGGGCGTTAAGCGAGACGCTTCCACCGATCCTCCTCCTCCTCCGGTCCGGTCCTCCAGGCAGTAGTTGTTCCGATCCGCGCTGGTTAAGCTACGATTCCCGATACCGAATCAAGCGGACTGAGCAATCTCACTTATTAGACTTCTTCTTCTTTTTTGCTTTCACCTTCCCCAATGTATTTCGAGGTGTGTAGTCGAGCTCTCTGCTGAGAACTGAAACAAGTGTTTCAAGGGCCTTGACCCGGGCATACCATTTGTTCTCTCCCTCGACAACGGTCCAAGGAGCAGTCAGCGTACTGGTCTTCACGAGCATATCTTCAACCGCAGCTCGATATTCTTCCCCTCGTTCACGATTCCGCCAGTCTTCTTCAGTCAGTTTCCATGCCTTGTAGGGTGTAGTTTCTCGGAGCTCAAACCTGCGCAGTTGTTCCTCGGGGCTGATGTGAAGCCAAAATTTGGCGAGCACCATTCCGGCATCAACAAGCTGTCGCTCAAAGGCATTGATCTCTCTGTAGGCCCTCTTCCACTCCTCTGCAGTACAGAACCCCTCAATCCTTTCGACAAGCACTCTCCCGTACCAGGATCGGTCGAAGAGCTGGATTTGCTTTTCATGCGGTGGTTTCAAACGCTGCCAGAAGCGCCAGAGATAGTGGTGAGTCTTGCCTTCACCCTCGGGTGCCGCAATCGAGAATACTTCGTAACCACGAGGGTCAAGTTTCTCAGTTAGCCGCTTTATATTTCCACCTTTCCCGGAGGCGTCCCAACCCTCGTAAACCACTACGAGTGTCCTCTTTCTGACGTAGAGCTGATAGGCAAGCTCACGAAGCTGGAGTTGGAAAAGAGTGAGCTTGGTCCGATACTCTTCGCGTTCAAGTGTCTTCGTAAGGTCAACGTTTTCAAGCATAGGATCCCAGGTTCTCCTTAGCTCATGTATCGTTTCCGAATTCGCGGTCCGAAAACGGGATATTCTCCGGCAGTTGAGGCACTTCGATGTTCCGATCTTGAAGAGCGCTTTCAAGCCGGCAGACGATGGTCTCAAAAACCTTGACACGGCACCAGCGGCGATCAGTCGCTTCAACGATTGTCCAAGGCCCCCACTCGGTGTCGGTCCTTTCGAACATTTCTTCGTAGGCAATCAAGTACTCATCATATTTGGCGTGGTGATCCCAGTCTTCAGGTTGCACGTGCCAACTTTCCAGTGGGTCCTTCTCAAGCCTTCTAAATCGCCTGGCTTGTTCCTTCGCGCTGATGTGGAGAAAGCACTTGATGATCAGATAGCCGTCATCCGCCAAGGTCCGTTCGAACTCGCCAATGTGCCGGTAGCCCTTGCGCCACTCCTCTTCCGGAATAAGACCTTCGACTCGTTCAACACCGACTCTTCCATACCAACTACGGTCAAAGATGGCCATTTCTCCATAGTTGGGCACTCGAATCCAGAAGCGCCATAACCACGGCATGTAACTTTCGGAGGTGCGGGGCGCTTGGATCGCGTGAAGTTTGAAACCCCGTGGGTCGAGTCGCTGAGTGAGCGCATTGATAGAGCTGCCTTTCCCCGCTGCGTCCCACCCCTCAAACACAATCAGGCTCGCGATCTTGTGATCCCAGCACATCTTCTGCAGGTCATAGAGCCGATTTCTCAACCTGTGAATCTCTGTCTTGTATTCCTTTTTGGAAAGCTTTTTCCCTAAATCGATCGTCTCGAGCATGTCCTGCCTATCTCAGAAACCCGTCCCGGCTTCCCTGGCCCAATCGTAAGCTTGTGCGGGTGATTCTATTTTCGACTCTCGTAGGGAGTCAAGGAAACGGGCCTGCACGGCGACGACCTGGAAGGTCATCTTCCCGGAAGATAAGCATCTTGCCTGTCGGGAAGCTTGCATGACGACCTGGAAGGTCATCCTCCCTCGCTCCAAGCTATTCATAGCAAGCCACCCATCGCCCTTGTGTTCTTGGTGCCTTGCTGGTAAACCCCCCAGCTGAGAAGCCTCACGGGGGCGATTCATCAGCTTCCAGAGCTGCACGGGAGCTTCGGAATAGCATTCTCAGTTAAGATTCCAATGCGGTTCATCCAATAAGGATAGCGAGCGAGCTACAGAATCCATGAAACCTCCTTGTCCTCACGGTTTACTAAACGAAACAAGAACTGCTAGGCTGGGATGCGCATTTATTCGCTCATGCTCAAGTCATTCAGGAGTTGGTTGTAGGTGATAAGGTCTTTTCAAGCCTCTTTTATCGGGTTGACAGTCGAGAGGGTTTCACCTAAGTCCCCCCTTTTTACCTTAGCTTTGGTTATCTCCGTCCTCACACTGGCGATCGGTCCATTAACGTTTGGCCAGGAGTTGGAGCCCCGCGCCTACGCAAGCGCTCCGGTCGGGATGCACGCGTTCCTGGCAGTTTACGCCCGATCAGAGGGTAGTGTGATCTTTGACCCTACTTTGCCGATCGAGGATGTAACCGCGAAGATCAACGGAACTACGGTTGGCTACTTTCAAAGCATCAATTTCTTTGGGAGATACGGAAACCTCGGGCTGAGTGTTCCCTATGCATGGGGATCGATGCAAGGGCTCGTCGAGGGAGAGTTCACTCGTATTACCCGGTCGGGACTAGCCGATCCGCGCCTGCGCTTTGCATTCAACTTGTTTGGAGCTCCCGCACTGAAGCCCAGGGCCTTCGCCACGTATCGGCAGAGGACAAATCTAGGTGTTAGCTTCACGCTTTCGGCGCCTCTCGGTCAATATGATCCCGCCAAACTCATAAACTTGGGTACCAACCGCTGGGCGTTTAAGCCTGAGCTGGGTGTTTCCCATCTCACGGGGCGCTGGCTAATTGAGGGTGCTGGTGGCGTCTGGTTCTCGGGAACGAATTCTCAGTTTCAGGGTACATCGACGAGGGATCAAGCCCCGGTTCTTTCAATCCAGGGGCACGTAATCTATAACCTCCCCAACCGGATGTGGATTGGGTTCGACGCCAACTTCTTCAAGGGAGGAAAGATCAGAATTGACGGCGAAGAAACGGGGACACCCGAGTTAAGAAACTCCCGGTTCGGAGTTACTTTCTCGATTCCAATCCATCGGCGCCATTCTTTCAAGGTACTATACAACAATGGGCTCATTACGCGATTGGGATCAGATTTCTGGAGGGTTGCGGTTGCCTACCAGGTTGTTTGGCTGGGGTTGTAGGAACGAGTTCAGGCACCGAGTTGGTCGCGAGTTTCCTGCGCGTAATCGGTCGATTCTTGCAACGAAACAGAGGACATCATCTCTGAAGGCTTTACCACTAATAATGAACAAGGGATCCCTGATGCCAATCGTTCGGCGATGTTTCTCCGGAACATCCAGGTGAATCCTGTGCAAGCCTCAACTCCGAGTACGACAAGTCCGATCTTGTGACGCTCGATATATTCTATGATCTCAGTGCAATAGGACGAACTCTTTGCTTTGTGGATCAGGGGCTGAGCACTCAATCCAGCTCTAACGATGTGCTCTTCCAACCAGAGTTCCTCGTCTGGTCGACCGGTCAGATCAGCCTTCCAGGAAGGTTCGGCTGAAGATTCCCCATTGCCCCGACTGTTCTCAAGAGGCTGGAGGATGTGGAGCTCAGAATCATGCTGTTTCGAAATCGAAAGGGCTACCTTGGTAGCGTCTTTTCCCACCCCGGTGAAATCGTGCGCCGTCAGGATCGATGAGAACATCGTCGTTGATCCTGGTTTCGTGATGAGAACAGCGCATGGGCATTTCCTCAGCAGCTTTGCTCCCGTGCTGAGAAGGAGGCTCTTGAATGTGCCAAACTGGCGAGTACCCACGACCGTCAGGTCGTGCCGGTCTCTGTACACCTGACGTACCGTCTCGACCCAACACTTGCCAAAGATTAACTTGCTCTGCGCCACAACTCCTTCCCGAGTTGCTCTGTCTACCAAGACATTCAGGCGTTCCCTGGCAAGATCGAGTACCGTTCGCTCGAGCCCTGTATTTCTTTGAATGAGGTGCTGTGTTTCGGCCGAGAGCTGCAACACATGCAGAAACGTCAGTCGAGAGGAGTTGAGTTTCGCAAGCCGCAAGGCTGTCTGCCACGCTCTCTCTGAGTGCCCGGAAAGTCTGTCCGCTACGAGGTGCTCTCCCCTGGAGACATCAACGCCTACCAGAATATTCTTGAATGGCCGCATCGTCACACCCCTTCTAACGAAACCCGCTACGCGAGATACAGACACTGTTCGCTTCCATACCAAGTCGGTGAAATGCCTCCGGGACAGAAAAACATTAACAGAGGCACTCCGCACGGTCGAGATCAGGCATGAGCAGGTTGCGCTGCATCTGCCCCAAGCCCTTACTTACTTTTTGATTCTAGGCCAACCTGCGATTATTCGACAAATAGATAATGTGATAGGAATCCATAGAAAAACCCTATGACTGAGTGCCTCCCGGACAAGCACCCGGATCCTCCCCTTCGACTGAAGGCGATTCGGGCTCCTCGGTCTATTTAAAGGCGAAGTCTGCAACCAGCACAAGGTGATCAGACGCGAGAATAGAATCGTTCCTCTCAAGACCGTGCTGTTGGAGAGTCTCCAGGGGCATGTCTGAAGTCCAGAGAGCGAAGTTGTTTCTAAGCATTGCCGTGTCGTCACTGAACAGGATGAAGTCAAGCTTTCCCGGCGTGAATGGGGCAGGATCAGCGCGCCATGTATAGAAATGACGGCTGTGTGTATGCCTCAGTGGAACATTGGTGAGTGAGCCGTTTTCTCGAGCTGGGGAGAAGTCGGGTCCAAAACGTTCGTTGTCAACAATATCCCCGTCCCGAAGTGATCTCAGCTGGCGCTCAAACCCTACCATGTTGAAATCGCCTAGCATCACCACTGTATCTTCTGCGTTGATTGAGAAAGCACCCTCTCCAGTTTGTAAGTCCCTCCAACTAGAGGCTATGAGATCGTGTATGTAGTCCCGTCCGGCATTATCTCCGCAACAGGGAGAATGGGCATTGAAAAGGACCAGATCCGCTGAAGCTTGAAGATCAGGGAGATCTATCCGAGTAACGAGGTTGGTCCACAATTCAGCCCGAGCTGTGATCGGAAAGCGACTAGCCGTCACACAGTCGCCCACCTTTGCCACATGCCAGGGCCCTTCCAGGACCGATACCATGAATCGCTCGACCTGCTGCTCCGACCACTCCCACATCTCTTGAAAGTTCACGATATCCGGCTGAAGAGCCCGCAGGTAGCGTCTGAAATGATCCGGACGGTTCGCTGGACCTGTGTAGAGGACGTTGTGGCAGAGGATACGGATGTCCTGTGTCCCCTGCCGTCGCAACGGAATGGGATCTAGCGGCGAGACCTCCTCCAGTAGTTGGTGACTCAGCAGACCCTCATCAGGAACCCGGTCTCCTCCCTGAGTTTCCTCGATATAGAAATACACTTCCGGATCGGCAATTACGGGAACAGGATCGCCAAACCGGGGGCGGACCGTGTAGGGAATGGCGATCTCAAAGGTTGAACTGGAGTGGGTGGGTGCGACGAGCATTCCCACTTCGTTCAGACTCAAAGGAACCTGTGT